>CAISJJ010000249.1 GCA_903885595.1 uncultured Bacteroidales bacterium | reverse complement strand
TCCTTATAGTGATCGCTTTCATTCTATTTTATATTCCACCGCTTTTCAAGCAAAAGAGTGTCGCAATCATAGTTTATATATGTTTATACATAATTATTAATAGCGCCACTACCAAACCTGGTGGATCTGTTCGAGCCACTGAAACCGTTCCTTCACGACGATTTATTCTTGAGCTTACTGCTGACTGGGTAAATCTAATGAATCAGCTTGATCCAGAACGTCAGGCATACCTTTGGTATAGTAGGAACAAAGATGGAATTCAAAAGCAAAGTTTAACCGCCGCGTCACACTATTGGCAAGGCCGGATTTATAATGAATCGTTCCCATCATTGAATATGCCAATCGGAGAAATGGGAATATTAAAACCCAGTGAATTGAATAACAAAATTGTTTTGATTATGACGCCCGATGAGAGTTTGATTTTAAAAGCGAAGAAAAACTTTGCGAATATAAACATCAGTTTAAATTTCACAAAAATTGCAGATTTCAGATCTTCTACAGAATTTTATTTTAGCATTTACCGTTGTCGATTGAGCTTTTTGGAAAAACGATAAAGCTTCCTTTTTAACTCCACACCAATACAGTTAGAGGTTTCATTAAGGGTTCAGACGGAATTAAATTAGCTTCTCGATATCGTTAAGCAATTATTATCTAATACTAAAGGGATATTGTTCTATAATGCCTGCAGAATTACGATACGCTATGCTTAAAAGAAACAGATTTCAATTATGAAAAATAACGATAAATTAAAATGATTCATGGTAAAAAAATAATTGTTGTTATGCCTGCCTATAATGCGGAGCAAACCCTTCAAATGACTTTCGATGAAATACCCTTAGATTTTATTGACGAGGTAATTGTTGTAGACGATGCTAGTTCAGACAATACTGCTAATTTGGCAAGAAAACTTTCAATTACTACAATTGTGCACCCTTTTAATCTCGGTTATGGTGGAAATCAGAAAACATGTTACAAAGAAGCCTTAAGGCGAGGAGCTGATGTAGTGATAATGCTGCATCCTGACTATCAATATACACCCAAATTACTCGTCGCAATGGCTTCATTGGTTGCAATTGGACAGTATGATATAGTGCTTGGATCGCGTATTATAGGGGGGAGGACCTTAAAAGGAGGAATGCCATATTATAAATATTTTTTCAACAGATTTTTGACTATTATTGAAAATATTTTACTAGGTGCCAAGCTATCCGAATACCACACTGGCTATCGTGCATTTTCAAAGAACTTATTGTTGGAACTTCCACTTGAAGAGAATTCCGATGACTTTGTATTTGATAACCAGATGTTGGCGCAAGCCCTGTTTTTTGGTTATTCTATTGGTGAAGTTTCATGCCCAACAAAATATTTTAAAGAAGCCTCTTCAATAAAGTTTGCTCGCAGTATTGTATATGGGGTGGGAGTATTGAATACATCATGCCAATTTTTTCTAAATCGATACGGACTAAAAAAAGATAAATTATTTTCGAATGATGGTAGAAAGCTATCTATTGAACCTGAATTATGATTTCGCCATTCGTCGTTTTGCAAAGTTTTACAATCCTGGCACTTTTCTGCCGTTGTTGATTTGGAACATGCCATTCAAAAAACCGTATTATATTTTAAATAAGAAAAGCAGGGATGATCAAGGTTACTGATTATATTGCAAAACGACTGGTTGAACATGGAATTAGTGATGTTTTTATGATTTCAGGGGGCGGGGCGATGCATCTGAATGATTCGCTTGGCAATCACCCCGCACTCACCTATTGGACGAACCATCATGAGCAGGCATGTGCCATTGCTGCGGAAGGATATTACCGGGCAAACGGTAAGATGGCTTTGGTCAACGTTACTTCAGGCCCGGGAGGTTTGAATTGTCTTACCGGCGTGATGGGTCAGTGGACCGATTCCATTCCGGTTTTGTATATTTCCGGTCAGGTCAAGTATGAAACCACGATCAATTCCTGTCCATCCATTGGGCTGAGGCAACTGGGCGACCAGGAGGTGGACATCATCAGCATCGTAAAGCCATTGACCAAATATGCGGTGACCCTTGATAAACCCGGCCAGGTAAAACAGGTGCTTGACCAGGCGATCCACCTGGCAACCACCGGGCGGATGGGACCCGTGTGGATCGATATTCCCCTGAACGTCCAGGGCGCGGTGATCAGCGAAGATTCACTTGAGGAATTCCAGTGCGAAGATGGTCTCTCCGCGGACCAGGAGGCTGAAACCGGCCGCAAGGTAACTGAGGTCGTCAGCCTGCTGCAGAAATCAAAAAGGCCTGTCATTGTTGCCGGGCATGGAATCCGCCTGTCAGGCGGCCAGGTTGCATTCCGAAAACTGATTGATAAACTGAACATCCCGGTCGTGACAACATTCAACGGCACCGACCTGATTGCAACCGATCACCCAGGTTATGCCGGAAGGATCGGAACGCTCGGGAACCGCTCCGGGAATTTTGTACTGCAGAATGCCGACCTGGTGTTGTCGCTGGGCTCAAGGAACAACATCAGGCAGGCCAGCTACAACTGGCAGAATTTTGCGCATAAAGCCGTGAAGGTGATCGTAGACATTGACCAGTCCGAATTGGACAAGCCCACCGTAAGACCTGATGTTCCGGTGCTTGCCGATGTAAAAATATTTTGTGAACAGATGTCGGATCATTTGAAAACAGTCAGCGTTCCTGATTTTTCGGATTGGATGAGCTGGGCCAGGGCAAGGCTGGTGAAATACCCGTCGGTCCTTCCTGAATATAAAGAATCTGTACTGATCCATCCCTACTACTTTCTGAAAAGACTTACAGAAATGATGTCACCGGATGGCGTTCTGGTTGCCGGCAACGGAACAGCCTGTGTTGCCACATTCCAGGCAGGGGAAGTAAAGGAGGGGCAGCGGTTGTTCTGGAATTCGGGATGTGCCGCCATGGGTTATGACCTGCCTGCTTCTATCGGCGCCTGCATTGCAATGGGCGGCCGGGATGTGATCTGCCTTGCGGGCGACGGAAGTCTCCAGATGAATATCCAGGAGTTGCAGACCGTTAAGCACTTTAATCTTCCGGTTAAGTTGTTTTACCTGAACAATGCCGGTTACATTTCGATCCGGCAAACCCAGGACAATTTTTTTGAAGGCAGGAGGGTGGCTTGCGACCAGGGCAGCGGGGTGAGTTTTCCCGACATCATCCGGCTAGCCGAAGCCTATGATATTTCTGCAGTCTCCCTGCGTACCACCGCCGATATCGACAGCAAACTGGAGGATATTTTAAAAAGTGAAGGAGCGGTTGTGTGTGAAGTGGTTCTCAGGACAGATTATATTTTCAGTCCCAAAGTCTCATCCGAAAAATTGCCGGATGGCAGAATGATATCCAAACCCCTTGAAGACATGTTCCCCTTTTTAGAGAGGAACGAGTATAATTCAAATATTGTTTTAACTTAAACTAACGATTATGAACCCACGAGAAATGAGAATGGTGGATACCCTCAGGGATCTGAAGGAAAACCATCATGTTGTTGGCATTAAAGCTGAATTTGAAGCCGAAGGCACCCGCATGGAGGAAGCGCTCAGGCTGAAAGAGGTCATTACAAAAGCCGGACTGGATCTGACCATCAAAATTGGCGGCTGTGAGGCCATTAAAGATATGTTCGATGCCCGGTCGATCGGGGTGACCCGTATCGTTGCGCCGATGATTGAATCGCCGTATGCCCTGAAAAAGTATTTGCAGGCGACCCACCTCGTATTCCCGGCCGATGAATGGGACAGTGTTGATTTCCTGATCAACGTCGAAACCATATCCGCTGTGAAAATCTTTGACGGGATGCTCCAGCTTCCTGAAATCGGTGAATTGAAAGGGGTTGTTTTAGGACGGGTCGACATGACCGGGTCCATGGGATTGTCACGTGACAACATCAACGACGATGCGGTATTCAATATTGCACAGGATGTTTTTACAAAAGCCAGGCGTGCGAACATGGAGTGTGTGATCGGGGGAGGCGTTTCTGCATTTTCGCTGCCTTTCTTCCGCAATCTTCCGCAGCATGCCACCCTCGATTTTTACGAAACACGCAAAGTGATCTTCAAATGTCCGGAAGCAATGTCAGAAAATGCCGACAAGGGAATATTAAAAGCGGTCGGCTTTGAACTGATGTGGCTGAAAAACAAGCGGGACTTCTACAAGCAGATTTTCGAGGAAGATCTTGTCCGCATTGAAATGTTGCAGAAACGATATGAAAAATTAATCCAGGATGCAGGAGGAAGTGCCAAATAACCGGAAACTGAAGGTTTTCATTACCGGTGCCAGCCAGGGTATCGGGCTATCCATCGCGACCCTGTTTGCGGATCACGGACATACCGTCATTGCACCGCCCCGCGAAGTGCTTGATCTTTCGGATATAACTTCCGTCAGGGATTATACTTCCGGGCATCCGAATGACTTCGATGTTTTGATAAATAACGCAGGGATCAACCCGTTGCAGGGGATCCTGGGAATTGAGTATGAAGCGTACCTGGAAATATTTCAAACCAACCTGTTTTCAGGACTCGAGCTCATTAAATGGTGTGTCCCGCACTGGCAGCAAACACGTTGCGGTCATGTCATCAATATCAGTTCCATCTGGGGCAGTGTTTCAAAACCCAGGCGGTTGCTCTACGGGGCTTCAAAGAGCGCAGTCAATAACATAACCAAAAACCTCGCCCTGGAACTTGGAGAATTTAATGTGCTGGTGAATGCCATTGCCCCGGGTTTTATCAATACGGAACTGACAAGTTTGAACAACACACCGGCTGATCTCGAAAAGATCAGGGAGCAAATCCCTCTGCGGCGATTGGCGGAACCGGTTGAAGTAGCGAGACTGGCCTATTTCCTGGGCACCCGGAATACATTCATCACAGGACAAACAATTCATATTGACGGAGGATATACATGTCAGTGAAAACACGCACGATTCATTCTGTTTTTGGCAGCTACAGGGTTGTTTTTGATGAACAGCTCAAATCGCTTCAGCCCTATTTTGAAGATGTCAATGCGGCTTTCATGGTCGATGAAAAAGTTTTCAGGCTGTACCCGGAACTGTGCCGGAAAATAGAACCCGGCAGGCTGATCCTGGTTAAAGCGAATGAGGGGAATAAAAGCTACCATGCCATAACCAAACTATACGAACGGCTGACGGCATTTAAGGCCAAGCGAAACCTGACCCTTATCGGGATCGGTGGCGGGATCATCCAGGATATATCGGGTTTTATTGCCTCTACTTTGTACCGCGGAATCAACTGGATATACTGTCCGACCACCCTGCTTGCCCAGGCCGACAGCTGCATCGGTGCCAAAACTTCCCTGAATTTCGGTAAGTACAAGAATTTAATCGGGACATTCTTCCCCCCTGACCAGGTGATTCTTTCCACTGCGTTCCTGTCGACCCTTTCAAAAAAGGATTTTTACAGCGGGATGGGAGAGATCGTGAAATTGTTTTTGATTGACGGAAAGGATTCAGTTGATTATTTCATCAGCATTATCCGGAAGGAGGATTATCATTACCGGAGCAATATCTTTCCGCTCATATTGAAATCGCTAGAGATAAAAAAGGAATTCATTGAAAAGGATGAATTTGACAAGGGGATCAGGAACATCCTGAATTTCGGCCATTGCATCGGCCATGCCATCGAAAGCATTTCAAACTACCGCATTCCGCACGGCCAGGCGGTGACTTTGGGAATCATATGGGCCAATATCGTTTCGGTGAATAAAGGCTTTTTGACGGCTCAAACGGAGGAGTTTCTTTTTCAGACCATCCTGGCCGATACCTTTACGCTGACGAAGGAGCTTGCTGCGATAAGGCCCGATTTGATTGTCAACGCAATGAAGAAAGATAAAAAGCGTGAAGGGGCGGGATTAGCCATTATTTTAATGAAGGAAAATTTTGAGTTTATAAAAATCCTGGACCTGACTGAAACTGAAATTCATGAAAGTTATCACAAATTTTTACGAAAGTTTGATTTTCCGTCCAACCAAGCCAGATAAATTATGAAAGTTGATGCACTCCGAAAGGAAATATTAAAACTGACCCGGGAATATTATACTGAGAAATTTGGCGGCAACCAGTTCGTCGCGGGTAAAAGCCTGGTCAATTATGCCGGCCGGGTTTTTGATGAAAAGGAACTGGTCAACCTGGTCGATTCATCGCTCGATTTCTGGCTGACAGCCGGGCGTTATTCCCAGGATTTCACAGAGAAACTGGAGGATTTCTTCGGTCTCTCAAATGTGATCCTGACAAATTCCGGTTCATCTTCCAACCTTCTTGCCCTCAGTGCGCTCACATCGAAGAAGCTGGGCGCAAGGCGGCTCCGGCCCGGTGATGAGGTAATCACGGTGGCAGGAGGCTTTCCGGCCACCGTTTCTCCCATTGTGCAAAACCAGATGATCCCCGTGTTCCTCGATATAGACCTCGGAACCTACAACATCGATGTTACGCATTTAAAGGAGGCTGTTACCCCGAAAACGAAAGCGGTGATGCTTGCCCATACCCTGGGGAATCCGTTCAACCTGAAGGCCGTTATGGAGGTCGTGGAGGAAAACGGCCTGTGGCTGGTTGAAGACAATTGTGATGCCCTCGGAGCCAGGTATGATGGAAAATTAACCGGGACCTTCGGACAGGTTTCGACGGTGTCGTTCTATCCCGCACATCATATCACCACGGGCGAGGGCGGTTGCGTTGCAACCGATGATGACCTGCTCGGGCAGATCATCAGGTCATTTCGCGACTGGGGCCGCGACTGCTATTGCGAAGGTGGTGAAAACAACACCTGTGGCAAGCGGTTCAGCCAGCAGTTTGGCACTTTACCGCCCGGTTATGATCACAAATATGTCTATTCTGAAATGGGGTATAACCTGAAGATGACCGATATGCAGGCGGCGGTGGGTTCGGCTCAGATTGACAAGCTGCCCGGATTTATTGAAGCCCGGAAAAACAATTTCAGGAAGATCTACGACCGGCTCAAAGACCTCGAATCATTCCTGATCCTGCCCGAAGCGACTGAAAACGCCGATCCGTCCTGGTTTTGCTTTCTCCTGACGGTAAGGGAAAACCAGGGTTTTTCAAGAAATGAACTCGTGGAATTCCTGAATCAGAATTTCATTGAGACCCGGAATTTGTTTGCAGGGAATCTGTTGCGGCATCCGGCCTTCATGGACATCAGCCACCGGGTTGTAGGCTCACTGGTGAAAACGGATTATATCATGAACAATACGTTTTTTGTAGGAACCTACCCGGGAATGACCGATGAAAAAATTGAATACATGACCGGGAAGTTTTATGAATTTTTCGACAGGATCAGGAAATAAACCGGTATGGCGACTCCTAAAAAAATCAAAGCCATTGTAACGGGGGTGACCCGCTACGATGATACGGTCATTGAATATTCGTTCAGTCCAGAAGGCCGCATGCCTGCCTTTAAACCCGGGCAGTTTCTGCACCTCGCCATTGATCCCTACGACCCGAGCCAGAACTGGCCCGAATCGAGGGTCTTTTCAATTGCCAACGCTCCTGAATCCGGTGTAATCAGGATCGTGATATCGGTTAAGGGTAAATTTACCGCCCGGATGGCGGCGGAACTTATTCCGGGGTCGACCGTCTGGCTGAAGTTTCCCTACGGGAATTTCACCTTCGATCATCCGGACAATCAGATGGTCCTGGTTGCCGGAGGTACCGGAATTTCCCCTTATATCAGTTTCCTGGAACATTGCCTGGCCGACAGGCAAAGTCCTCCCGTTTCCCTTTATTACGGGATCAGGGAGGAACGGTTTATGATTTTCGAACCTGTGCTCGTGCAATGCAAACAATCGCTACCAAGGTTCAATTATACTGTTTTCTGTGAAAATCCCGGTCATCATATTCAAGGCGGAGTGACCGGGATCATTGATGCCGGCAGGATCCTGGCAGAAAATCCCCCGGATGCTGATTTTTATCTTTCAGGTCCCCCGCTGATGATCGACAGTATTGGCCGGTTCCTTCGTGACAACGGAGTTTCACCAGGCAGGATATTTATCGATGAATGGTGATCCGCTTATGAACCGCACAGTTCGCTTTTGCTTAATGATCACGGCCTTTGCCCGTCGTGACGTTCTGAAAACAGGTACTTTTTACACTGACCGACCATGAAAAAACTTATCAGCATACTTACGGCTTGTTACAACGAAGCTGAAAATGTTGAGAATTTATATCTGCAGGTTAAAGCGCAATATGATAAATTTCCTCAGTTCGAGTTCGAGCATGTGTTTATAGATAATGCTTCCTCCGATCGCACCTTAGAGATCTTGAAGGAAATTGCCGCGAAGGACAAGCGGGTGAAAATTATCGTGAATGTGAGGAATTTCGGGCACATTCGTTCGCCTTTTTATGGCATGCTGCAGTGTAACGGCGATGCTGTCATATCGGTTGTTGCCGACCTTCAGGACCCGCCTGAAATGATCTGTGATTTTATCAGGCGCTGGGAGGAGGGGTACAAGATCATCATCGGGATCAAGGAAAAAAGCAAGGAGAACAGGATCATGTTCATGATCAGGGGTTTTTTCTACAAACTGATCGAAAGGATTTCGGAAACAGAGCAGATAAAGAATTTTACCGGGTTTGGTCTTTATGACAGGCAGTTTGTGGATGTGCTCCGAAGCCTCGATGATCCCTATCCTTACTTTCGCGGGGCCATCGCTGACCTGGGCTTTAACAGGATTGAAATACCCTACACGCAGCCCCGGAGAGACAAGGGAAAAACGAAAAACAACTTTTATTCGCTCTACGACATGGCCATGCTGGGCTTTGTGAATCACTCAAAACTGCCTTTGCGCCTGGCCAGTTTTATCGGATTCAGCGTGTCAATGCTCAGCCTCCTGCTTGCGGTCATTTATTTGATTTATAAGCTGGTCGACTGGGATCATTTTCAGCTTGGCCTTGCTCCCCTGGTCATCGGAATTTTCTTTTTCGGGGGAATTCAATTGTTTTTCCTGGGTATTATCGGGGAGTATATCGGGGCGATCTTCACCCAGGTGAAAAAACGGCCGCTGGTGATTGAAAAGGAGAGGATTAATTTTGATGACTGAGCCTGTCATTTCACTGTTTCGCAGGTATTATAACAATAACCTGATCCGTTTTTTTCTTGTAAGCGGGCTGAACACTGCATTCGGATATGGCATATTCGCATTGCTTGTTTCGCTGGGATTGCATTATTCACTGGCGATCTTTATCAGTACCGTCCTGGGGATTCTTTTCAATTTTAAAACGATCGGGGTGCTTGTATTTAAAAATCACAACAACCTGTTGATTTTCAAATTTTTTCTGGTATACGGAATTACCTACCTGGTTAACACAGGAAGCATCGCCTTGCTGAAGCAGATGGGCGTAAACGTCTATGCGGGCGGTGCTGTTTTACTGATTCCTGTCGGACTCATGACCTATTTTTTGAATAAAACATTTGTTTTTCCCCGGCGGGCCAAATCAACTGACCATGACCAGGAATAGCGTGAATCCCGGTTTGAATGCCCGGGAATCCGTGGTGCCTGCCATGCTGAACGCCCGGCTTTTCAAAATCATTGCCTTCGATCTGATTTCATTTTTCGGACTGTTGCAGATCATGACGGCATTGCTGTTTCTTGCCGGCATTCCCATCACTAAATATCATTTGCCGGCAGCGTTTCTTGCCGGTGGAATTTTCACCTGGTTCATCATGAGAGATAAGGGAAGCATTGAAAAGTTCAGGAAGGATTTTGTGATCGCGGCCGGCCTTGTTCTGATGTTGATCTTTTTATCAATCGTTGTCTCATCATGGTTTTACGATTTTTCGTGGGACGGGCAGGCATATCACCAGGAGACCATCCTGCAGTTGAAGGATCACTGGAACCCGACCCGTTCGTACCTGTCGTTTACGGTGCTTCTTTCAGATGTTTGTAATTATTATTCACGGGGTATCGAAACACTCCAGGCTGCCATTTATGCGTTCACCGGCAGAATAGAGAGCGGCAAGGCGACCAATTTCATTTTCTTCTTTGCACTGGCTTCATTAAGTTATTCTTTCCTGGTCGGGCAACTCGGCTTTTTACCGCTAAAAGCCAGTTTGATCGCATTACTGGCAAGCTGCAACCCGGTGTTTTTTTACCAGGCTTTTACCTATTATATCGATGCACAGATTTATTTTTTATATGCCATCCTGGTCATTGCTGCGGTGACTGTTTTTATTGAATCTGACAAGGCGTCGTACTTTATTTACGGTTTTTCCATCGTACTACTTTTGCCTGCCAAATTCATTGCCATACCGATCGCCGGAATCTTCATTATCTCCTTTTTGCTCATTCTCCTGGTTTTCAGGAAATATCCGGTTTTGAAAAAAACGCTGGCGGTCTCCGTGGTTTTTTCATTCCTGGGTTTCTTTATCGTAGGTTACCAGCCTTATGTAACCAACATGGTTAATCACGGCAGCCCGTTTTACCCGTTTGCAGGAAAAGGAGCTGCCAGGGGAGCGCCGCTTGTTGACCAGTCGCCGGAGACATTCCCGGGGAAAAACAGGGCCGAAAAATTTTTCATCTCCCTTTTTTCGCGAACTGATAACCTGCAAAGCGCCGAAACCAGCCGCACGCCCGAATTGAAAATCCCGTTCACGGTCACGAAGAGCGAACTCAGGATCGTCTGGGATCAGCGGATCGGGGGCTTCGGGCCGTTCTACAGCGGAATCTTTCTTATATCTGTGATTCTGCTTGTGTATTTATTGTTCAAGCCGGGACCAGGGGACAGGTTATACCTGGGGCTGCTGATGGTGGCATTGTTCTGCTCCATTGCCATCATTTCAGAATCATGGTGGTTTCGCTACATTCCCCAGCTCTGGCTCTTCACGATTATTGTGATCATCTTTTATGAAAAAACCGGGAAAACCCATTTCCGGGATATGGTGCTGAAACTGCTGTATTTTGTGATGATTGTCAACCTGCTGCTTATTGCGTCAGGAACCCTGTTCTGGAACTGCCGGGATACCCTAAAACTGAATGAACAGTTGCAGGCCCTGAAAGAAGAAGGGAAACCTGTAAGGGCAAATTTCAGCATTTTTTCCGGCAACAGGGCACGGCTGATGGAACATGGCATCCGGTTTACAGAAACCAGGGAACCCATGGATACCGCAGTTTCGTTTTCGATGCTGCACTCCATTTCAAAAATGTGTTACGTCAGGGATGAAAAATAAGACCGGCCGTTGTTTAAAATAGACAGATTTAAAAAAGCAGCGCTGATTTTTGGTCTTGACAGGGCCATAATTTACACGGCTGCAGCCCGCATCGTGCAGGCGCTCGGAGGGGTTGTCACCATTCTGTTTGTGGCAAGGTACCTTTCGGAGGTGGAGCAGGGTTTCTACTATACCTTCGGCAGTATTGTCGCCATTCAGATCTTTTTTGAACTGGGATTAAACGGGATCATAACCCAGTATGTGGCGCATGAAGCATCGCATCTGCAATGGAACAATGATCTGCTTGACGGGGAATCGAAGTACAGGTCAAGGCTCGCATCCCTTCTTCATTTCAGCGTGAAATGGTACCTGTGGTTCGCCTTTTTATTGTTCCTCACCCTTATAACGGTCGGGTTTTTCTTCTTTACCAGGTATGGGCCAGGCAGTGGTCTTGTTTACTGGCAGGCTCCATGGCTGCTCCTCGCCGTTGCAACGGGTATCAGCCTGCTTGTCTCCCCGCTGATGGCCTTCATTGAAGGACTTGGAAGGGTCCGTGAAATTGCAAGGATACGGTTGCTTCAGCAAGTGGTTGTGCTGGGGATTGTGTGGGCCGGGTTGCTGTTCGGAGGCAAATTGTTTGCGTCCGGGATTGGAAACCTGGCAGGGACAATTTTACTGGTGGGAATCATCCTGTTTGGGAAGTACAGGAGGGTACTGCTCAATATCTGGAGAGAAACGATCATTGAAAAGGTTCATTACCGCAGGGAAATATTCCCATACCAGTGGAAGATTGCTTTAAGCTGGATAAGCGGGTACTTTATTTTCCAGCTTTTCAACCCGGTAATATTTGCCACGGAAGGCGCTGTTGTGGCCGGGCAAATGGGGATGACGCTGGCTGTGCTGAACGGGATACTCTCCCTTTCTCTTGCATGGATCACAACAAAAGTTCCGCTTTTTTCAGGATTAATAGCCAGGAAAGAATATGCAAAGCTGGATGGTATTTTTAACTCAACACTGAAACAGTCCGCTTTTATCAATTTTGCAGCGCTAGCCTTCCTGGGGATGATTATCTTTTTACTGAAGCACAATGACCTTGAGATCGGGGGCAGAAACATCGGCAATCGTTTTCTTGATTATTTTCCCCTGGCATGCATGATGATTCCAATATTTCTGAATCAGTTCGTTGCTGCATGGGCCACGTATTTAAGGTGTCATAAACAGGAACCGTTTTTAATAAATTCACTCGTGGGGGGCATATTATGTTCATTGTCGACCGTGTTGCTGGGGAGGTATTTTGGCGTTACGGGCGTCACAGTAGGTTACTGCATGATATCTTTATCAATGTTTCCATGGTCCTATAAAATATACCGGGAAAAAAAGGCGGAATGGCATGCTGCTGCTCCTTCCAGGATATCCAAAAACACAATTCGTGGTGTTTCATAAGACCGGTCTTCATGCATAAAGACATCCTGCTTTCAATATGTATTCCAACCTATAACAGGGCTGAATACCTGCGAAAAACCCTGTCGAGCATTACCGGCCAGGAAGGATTCGATGATCGTGTTGAAATTGTTATTTCCGATAACTGCTCCACCGATCACACATCGGATGTTGTGATGGATTTTAAAAAAAAGCATGCAAACATATTTTATTATTGCAATGAGACAAATATTACGGATAAGAATTTCGTCCGCGCATTATCGCTGGGGAATGGTCTTTTTCTAAAACTGCTTAATGATACTGCTTTGTTTGGCAGGCAGAGCCTGTTGGAAATTCTCAATGTAATTCAGGAAAATAAAACTGAAAAACCTGTTCTGTATTTTGCAAATGGCACAAGCAAATCAGCAGCAGGGAGGTCGATATTTTACGATTTAAATTCATTTCTGTCAGAGGCCTCTTTTTATGTTACATGGATTGTAACATTCGGAATGTGGAAATCATATTTTGATACAATTAATGATAAATATGAAGGAATTGAATTAAACCTGAATCAGACGATTCTTTTATTTAATAATGTGCTCGAACGAAAAATGGCCGTTGTAATTTCGCGCGAATTATTTTCAGTGGAAGCAGTAAAAAACAAAGGCGGTTATAATTTGGTGACTGTTTTTGTCGGAAATTATGTGGGAAAAATATTATTTTCATATTACAAAAAAAACAACATATCGGGCATTATTTACCGCAATGAAAAAAATAGACTTCTGAAAGATTTCTTATATCCATGGTTGTACAGGCTGCGGAAATCAGATTCGGAATACCGTCTTTTATCAAAGGGTTCAGCAGGTTTATTATTTAAATATTATGGGTTGAATCCCGAGTTTTATTTTTACATGATTAAATTAAATATTAAATTATTCGTTTCATAATTTCGAAGTTATTTCAGTGTCAGTGATAACCGGTCAGATTAAAATGCCATGAAAAAAATATTAAATATTGCAATAAAAATTGGTGTTAATTTATTTTATTTATTTATTAATTATGACCGGTCTAAAAAACTCAGGTATTTTTCAAACAGGATTTACACATTGTGGGTGCAGAAATCATTGGCTGTTCATGGCCGGGATATAATGATTGAAAAGCCTGTCTACCTGGTCGGTTCAAAATATATTAAACTAGGCAATAATTTTTTTGCAAATTCCCGGTTAAGAATTGAATGCTGGGATGAATATTCAGATTGTCGTTATACACCGGAGGTAATTATTGGCAATGATGTCAGTTTTAATTACAATTGTCATATCGGTTGTATTAACAGGGTTGTAATCGGCGACAATGTTCTGCTGGCAAGCAATGTTTTTATAACGGATCATTTTCATGGCAGGGTTGATCAGTCAGTGTTGGATACCATTCCGGTTAACCGGAATTTATACAGCAAGGGCCCGGTAATCATTGAGGAAAATGTGTGGATCGGTGAAAATGTTGTCATTATGCCTGATGTAACCATTGGAAGGAATTCCATTATCGGTGCGAATGCGGTAGTGACGAGGAGTTTCCCTGCAAATTCTGTCATAGCAGGAGTTCCCGCAGTACTTGTTAAATCAATTGAACGAACTGCTTTATGAATATAAAGGCCAGAATAATTGCATCCTACCTTCCGCAATTTCATCCTATCCCTGAAAACGAAACCTGGTGGGGAAAGGGCTTTACAGAATGGACGAATGTCGGGAAAGCAAGGCCGTTGTTCAAAGGACATTACCAGCCCCGCGTACCGGCCGATCTGGGCTATTATGACCTTCGCGTGCCTGAAACGCGGCAGGCCCAGGCTGATCTGGCGGCTTCACATGGCATCGAAGGATTTTGTTACTGGCATTATTGGTTCGGTAATGGTAAAAGGTTGCTGGAACGTCCGTTCAATGAAGTACTGGACTCAGGGAAACCCGAATTTCCGTTCTGCCTGGCATGGGCCAATGAATCATGGCAGGGATTCGATTACGGGGCCCGGGGTAGGAATATTCTAATCGCCCAGGAGTATCCCGGCAATGCTGATATCGAACAGCATTTTCATGCAATTTTACCGGCTCTTTCAGACAAGAGATATATGAAAATTGACGATAAGCCAATTTTCATGATCTTTCGGCCTTCCCAGGTTCCTGAAATTCAGTTGTTTTTTAAAAAATGGCAGGATCTGGCCGTAAAAAACGGATTAAACGGAATTTATTTTATTGCGCACACGTATGATGTCCTGCAGTATTCTCCCCTGCTGGAGGCGGGTTATGATGCGGTCAACCTTGTCAGGCTGGGGGACTGCTTTAAGAACAACAATGGCTTGGTGACACGAATTAAACGAAAGATATTAAAGGGGCCCAATGTACTGGAATATAAAGAGGCCATAAACGGCCTCCTGGGACGCGAGGAGTATCTCGAGACTTGTTTCCCCACCCTGATACCCAACTGGGATCATACGCCGCGTACAGGCCAGAAGGGATCAATCCTGCATCATTCAACTCCTGAGCTGTTCGACATTCATTTCAGGCAGGTTCTCGACAGGGTGAAAAATAAAATGCAGGATCACAGGGTAATATTTCTGAAGTCATGGAATGAATGGGCTGAAGGAAATTATATCGAACCCGACATGAAATACGGAACAGCATACCTGGAAGTAATCAGGAAAAACATCCAGTCCTGATTTATAGTAACTGAAGCCTGGAAAATATGGAAAATACGAGTCCGCGCATAAGTATTATCACTGTAGTTTTTAACGCTGCCGGAGCGATTGAAAATACGATTCTGAGTGTACTGAATCAAACGTACAGGAATATCGAATATATTATCATCGACGGAGGGTCAACCGATGGAACGGTGGATATTATGAAAAAGTATGAAAAGCAGATTTCTTACTGGACAAGCCAGGCAGATGCGGGTATTTATGATGCGCTTAACAAGGGAATTGACGCAGCGGCCGGTGATTGGATTGGATTGTTGAATACCGGTGATGTGTTTGCAAAAAGCACAACAATAGAAGAAGTATTTAGCAAGGATTTTTCAGCATTTGATGTGTTATATGGAAATTCATGGGCGGTGGATAAAGAAGGAAATGTTTTTTATTCCAATGCAGATGCACCTTTAAACAGCATGTGGAAATTTGCAGTATACCGCCACGGCGCCTCTTTTGTAAAAGCGGAACTGCATAAAAAAATTAAATTCAGCCTAGATAAAAAACTCGGATTCTCAGCAGATTTTGACCACATTTACAAATTGTATAAAAATAATTGCAAATTTCATTACCGTGATATTGATATTGTCATTTTTCAGGCGGAAGGAATTTCGAATAACAGGTGGAAAAATATTAAATTCAAC
>CAISJJ010000248.1 GCA_903885595.1 uncultured Bacteroidales bacterium | reverse complement strand
TCAGGTGGTAACAGTGGTACAATCAATGTTTCGTACACAGCCAATGCAGGTGCCACACAACGTATCGGGACGATCACGGTAACAGCTCCCGGGGCAACGGGAAGTCCTGTACAGGTAACGGTGACCCAACAGGGTTCATATCGCAATGCGCCTGTTACCACTTGTGCTTCAAAAGGAGCCCCCGACAACACTTCGGTCAGTGTTCCCATTACAGTGACCAATTTCGACAGTATCACCAGTCTATCGTTACGCTTGGATTATGACCCAACCCTACTGATCTATACCGGCAATACCAATCCAAATCCGGTCTTGACAGGTCTTATCGTAAATGATAACCATGTATCTGCCACATTGCATAAGGTGCTGATGATCTGGACTGATATCTCCCAAAAAACACTTCCTGCAAACAGCAAAATAACAGATCTGAATTTTACCCATATTTCTGGGACCACTGTGTTGAATTGGAATAACGATGCTAATGGAGGTGCCGATTGTGAGTATGCCGATAAAAACGGTGATCCGCTCTACGACTTGCCTACATCTCAGTTTTACATTAATGGCGATGTGCACCTGCAACAAGGCTTTAAGGTGAGTGGCAATTTTATTTACAATAATTCTACTATCACAGTTCTCGACAATGTAAAGGTTTATCTCAAATTGAATACCGTCAAAATCGATTCCGTATTGACCAATGGAAGTGGTTACTTTGAGTTTCCGATAGTACAGAATAACACTTATACACTCGATGGCATCACAACAAAACCATGGGGTGGTGTGAACGGAACGGATGCCTTGAAAATTCAGCGTCATTTCGCGGGTCTGGAGCTTATAACAGAACCAGTACGATTGCAGGCGGCCGATGTGAACCTGAGCTATTCCATTAATGGCACAGACGCATTGAAAGTCAAACGTCGTTTTGCTGGACTTGATTTCTCCTTTATGCGGGGTGACTGGACCTTCGCCAAACAGACCATCGGAGGCGATGAGGTGATTGTAAACGGAGCTGATGTAACGGCCAACTTCTTCGGACTATGTGTAGGTGATGTCAATGGTTCCAATACACCTTCACCTGGTAAATCGTTAAACTCCTTAATTAATCTGGAACTGAATGGAACAATGGAAGCTGCGCTGGATGAGGAGTTTGAATTACCTGTCAAAATCATGCAAGATGCGCAGTTAGGGGCTATTTCCCTGGTATTAGCCTATCCAGAAGAATACCTGACCTTTGTGGATTTAAAAATTGGAGATAAATCATTATCCAAATATGTTAATGGCAATCAGATCAGGGTGGCATGGGCTGAAATCGACCCGATGACAGTGGAAAAAAATGAAGTCTTACTTTTGATTCGGTTTAAATTAAGCAAACCAGTTGACAATGTACAATCACTTTCTTTATCACTGGGCAATGAATCGGAATTGGCAGATAGCTGGGCAAATCCCATCGTTTGTACTTTATCAGCTCCTTCAATCGTACCTTCCAAACTTAATGGAATTAATGATCCTACATCATCACTGCAAAATTGCACCATTTATCCTAACCCGGCAAAGGAGAATTTAACTATTGAATTTGAACTAGTTGCTGGTTCCGCAATTCAGATCTGCCTGATAGACCTTACCGGAAGGCAAATAGCTATGCTTTTTTCAGAAGAGTTGCAAAAAGGAGACTTCAAACGCAACTTTAAATTGAACGCAGTTCCACAGGGAGTTTATACTGTAAAGATTAGTTCAACCGGAGTTAAAACATGGAATTATAACAAAAAACTGATAATCTGTTCGAAATAGCAAGGT
>CAISJJ010000247.1 GCA_903885595.1 uncultured Bacteroidales bacterium | reverse complement strand
GCAAATGGCGATCAGGTAAGCTGTAAGATGACCTCCAGTGAGCAGTGTGTGCTTGCCAATCCTGCCACCTCCAATACCCTGACCATGGCGGTAACCCCGCTGTTGCCGGTCGGTGTATCAATCATTTCTTCTGCAAATCCTGTTTGTACAGGTACACCCGTAAGCTTCTCAGCTACCCCGGTCAACGGAGGGAGCAACCCGGTATATCAGTGGAAGGTCAATGCGGTAAATGCAGGTGATAATAATCCTGTTTATACTTACATTCCGTCAAACGGTGATGTAATTACCTGTGTACTCACAGCAAACGAAGTCTGTATGTCGGGGAATCCCGCCACCGCAAACGCAATCACCCTGACGGTCAACCCATTGCCGGTACCTGTTTTAACCGGACCTGTAACCGTAGTATCCGGCTCCACCGGCGTGGTTTACACAACGCAGAACGGACAGTTGAATTACACCTGGAATATCTCCGCTGGTGGCACGATTACCGCCGGAGGAACCCCGGCCGATCCCACTGCAACGGTAACCTGGAATTCGGCTGGCCAGCAATGGATCAGTGTAAACTATACTTACACCCAAACCGGCTGCAGCGGCGCAGTTGCCACCCAGCTTAATGTCACCGTAACGCAGGCTCCTTTCATTGCCATCACCAGTCCGAACGGAGGAGAAGCATGGGGGCTCGGGTCGGTACACAACATCACCTGGAACGACAACATCACAGGCGACGTGACGATCGAACTGTTCAAAGACGGCTCATATCAGCAAACCATCGCAGCAGCAACTCCCTCAACCGGAACTTATGAATGGAATATTGCAAGGAACCAGCAGCCCGGGGCCGATTACAAGGTGAAGATCACCAGCACAGCCGACCCGGCGATCAATAGCATAAGCACCGCTGTTTTTACGATTATCTACGACATCCCTATTGATCTGGAGGTCCGCGATATAGTAATTTCCGATGGGTTGAACATCTGTTTTGATGCACTGAAGACCATCTTTGTGGCCGGGGACGAACATACCTTCGTGGTTCAGCCAGGAGGCAGCGCAACCTTCATCGCAGGTCAGAACATACTTTACCTTCCCGGAACAACCGTTCAACCAGGCGGCTATATGCACGGCTACATCACACAAAATGCGGAGTATTGCTGGAGCTTGCCCCCTTCATTTGTCAGTACAAGTGTCTCTGCAGTAAGTGACACAAGTCCCGCGTCCCGCGTCCCGCGTCACGATTCACTCGTCCCGCGTCCCGTGTCCCGTGTCCCGATTCCCGATTCAGCATGGTTCAGTGTCTATCCGAATCCAACCGATGGGAAGTTTATGGTGGAATATATTGGGAAAGACCAACCCGGCGTAATTCAAGTTGAAGTTTTTGGCATGAAGGGCGAGCGGATTCTTACCAAAGAGATGACAGATGTTCGGAAACAGGAGTTTTCACTCGAGGGCAGGGCAAACGGGATATACCTTGTGAGGATTGTGGCGGATGAGGGAACAAAGACGGTGAGGGTGGTTAAGAGGTAATTTGAATTTCGAATTTCAATACTTCGCTGGTCAGGACTTGAAATTTTCCGACATTACCGAAAAAATCTGCGATGATTTCCGGCAATATCTTTTATCAGCCAAAGTCAAGAGAACCGATATGCCGTTAAGTAAAAATACTGCACATGAAATTTAAAGTATTACTGCAATCTATCAAAAGAGGAAATTAACTTTATCTTTTTAGTGCTTATATTTGGTTCGGTAACCACCATTTGGCGGCAATCGAGGCGTTGAGCCCTAAGACTAATATAAATCAATTAACCAAAGATGGTTTAGGCGAATTCATTTGGGATTAACTGAAAGACAAAATGAAAAGAAAATAATGCACTGGTGGCTGCCTTGCACCCAACAATTTACTAAAGTTATCAGCGCCGAAGATTTGCTTTTCTTCAATCTTATGTTGCCATGCATTGCTAAACCGGGTGAATCCAGATTCACGATGAGTCTTTTCGTATGCAACTCATTGAAGATCCCAAATTCATTCTGGAACAAGAGACAGGAATGAAAATCCCTGACAGCTTCAACATTAAAATCCTTGAGGAAAATGCACAAACATTTTACCTCATTCTTCCTGCAAAAATTAATCCTGAAACCGAGGATGAACTTACTGAGGCTGAACTGATGAATGTCAGTGGCGGGCAGTTTACAGATGATTCAGATCCCTCCACACAAAACTGCACTGGTGGCCTTTACGGATGTGGCGGGTAATTAACGAATTCTATAGAGGCCCCTGAGGGTGGCATCATTTTGTCCCGTTTGCTGGCATCAGTTTAGATCAGAGCCAAAAAAAAAAGCAAAGAGTTTTATAAAAGCCTAACTAAACTGAATCTTGTAGAATCTCCGGTTGAAGGTCAATCGAATTCCGGATGGTTTTTGAAATCATTTATTTAATCATGGAAAGTAACGACTGTTCCGTGACATTTGCGCCTAACTTCTGAGCTTTTTTTATATCTTCCAGTTCGTTCTGATACATCCCTGCTTGTTTGTAAGCAATTGCCCGGTTAACATATAGTGAGGATTTTCCCGAACTCACCTTGATTCCCTGCGAGAAATCCTTGATAGCCAGTTGAAAAGATCCAATACTTCTGTATGCAACGCCTCTCCATTCATATACAGCGGGATTATCCGACCTTGAGTTTAAAACTACCGTGTAATCATTGATAGCCTGATCCCATTTCCGGAGTGAACTGTATGCCACGCCACGGTTTAAATAAGCCTCCGTATTTGAAGGATCTGCTGCAATCTTGCGACTGCAATCTTCGATCGCATTTTCAAATTGACCTAACCTGAAAAATACGGCTCCGCGGTCCCCAAGTTCAATTGCAAGAGAGGGGTTGATCTTGTATGCTTTGTTGAAATCAAGTAAGGCCGAATCTAAAATACCCAGAGTTGCGTAAGCATTGCCTCGACCGCAAAGTGCCTCGACATAATTCGAATCAATCGACAATGCTTTATTATAATCCGTAATTGCAAGGCGGGGGAGATTTTGCAACCGATAGAGACTTCCGCGGTTGTTTAAGGCTAAGGAGTGTGTTGGCATAAGTTCAAGGGATTTTGTAAAATCCCGGAGTGCTTTGTCAAACTTATTCTCATTCACATAATAATAACCTCTGTTGCTATATGCAGTGTGATTTTTCGGATATTTTGCGATGACATCGGTCCAGAGTGTTTCACTGTTTTTCCATACTTTAATGCGTTGTGACGAAAGAATTGTATAAGATCCAAATAATAATCCCATCAAAAGATATAAATAGGGCATGGGGATTTTGTACTTTACACTCATGCGGTTAAGCAGCCAGGCAATGCCAACAAGAAGCCCGATATAAGAAATATAGGTATAACGCTCGGCAATAACTGCACTTCCAACCTGCATAAATTGAAGTGTGAGAAAGATGTTCAGAAAATAGAATATCAAACTAAAGAATAATACCCTGGTATATTTCATTGAATAGATGACAACCCCAATCAAGCCCGCATTGACGACCGGTGCAACAAAATAAATCCATGGCAGATCCAGGGAGGTGTTAAACACCGGAACAGGGTGTAATGCAGATAGACCAAGTGGAATCACCAACTTAAAAATGTATATGAAAAAGCCATAAGAAGCAAACAAGAACTGCTGGGAAAAATTGAAATGACTGAATGCAACCACCGACTTGTCCAACTGAGCATACAGTGTAGCAATTCCAATTCCAACCGATATGATAAAAAATGGCAGCTTTTCAACAGTCAGAAGAAGGGTAAACTTTCGTTTATAAAAATAATCCAATAGAATCAGAATCAATGGAAAAACCACAGATGAAGGTTTGGATAATCCTGCTAATACAAAACATAAAAAGGAAAACAGGTACCAGTACCAACGTATTTTGGTGATATATAAAATCCATGAGATCATCGCGAAAAGAAAGAAAAACGAATATAATACATCTTTACGTTCCGAAATCCAGGTAACCGATTCAACATGCATGGGATGTACAGCAAAAATTGCTGCAACAAACAAGGCTTGAACCTTATTGCGGTCAAGAAGCAAAAAGGCAAGATAAAAGGTCAGAAGTGTATTGAAAAGATGGAGGATAATATTGATAAGAAAATATGAAAAAGGCTCTGATCCTGAGAACCTGTAGTTTAAAGCCAGGGAAAGGATTGTGAGCGGATGGTAATTGAGCGCGATGGGTTTCGTGAAGATATATGCGAGGTTTGCCGGTGAAAGGGCTTTAATATAATGGTTGTTTGTAACGTAATCAAGGTCATCCCAATTGGTGAACGAATTGTGTAAGGCAGGATAATAGATAAAAGCGGTAAAAATTATTACAGCAGCCAGCAGGAGAAGTTCTTTGTTTTTCATCTTGGAACCCTGCTCCTTCATTTTATTGTTAACAGGTTTGGCCGGAGTCCTCATTTTATGTTGAATAGCCTGCTGTTTAGTCTTCATGAGCCCGATTGATTGCCCGATTGTCTGACCGACAAATTGAATTTCATTTTTGTTGCCATGCTAAATTAGAAAATATTATACTCCCCATCCTGGTAATCATTCCCGGATATATCATAGAAATCGGTGTTATTGAAAGTTTTGTATGGCATGACTTTGATTATTTTTTAGCATAAAAATAATAATATCCCCGATTCCCGGCCCCTTTATTTTTAAAAGTGTCTAACTTTATGCCGTATGCAGAATCAAACCTGGCTCTGGAAAAACAGGGTGATCCTATATTTCAAACGATCCTAAAAATTAACCATGTCATGAAGAAAAGTATGTTTTTTTTACTGTGGCTTTTTTCTTTCTTTTTCGGCTTTGGAAACGTGAGAATGTCCGCGATCTTTAGCGACCACATGGTGCTGCAGCGCAACAAACCCATTCCTGTATGGGGCCGGGCGGCTCCCGGCGAAAATGTCATGGTGGAATTCAACCGGCAATCGAAATTGGTAAGGGCCGACAGCAGCGGGAGATGGATGGTGCGTTTGGATCCCGAAAAGGCAGGCGGTCCCTTTACATTAATGATCAGGGCCGGAAACAACCTCACTTTCCATGATGTGATGGTTGGAGAGGTGTGGATTTGCAGCGGGCAGTCCAACATGGAATTCATGGTACGATCTGTTGCGGATGCAGAGACCGAAATGGCCGACGCCGGCTACCCGCAGATCCGGCATTTTACTGTTCACAGAGATATCAGCTCTACCCCAAAAGAGGAGCTGACAGAGGGACATTGGGATGTCTGCAGTCCTGAAACCGTAGGCGATTTTACTGCCGTCGGCTATTTTTTTGCCAGGGAGATCTTCAATGAGATCAAAATACCCATCGGGCTGATCAATGCAACATGGGGTGGCACGGTGGTTGAGACATGGACCAGCAAAAACACACTGGAGCGCAGCGATGATTTCAAGGATATCATCACGGAGATTTCTCACTTTAGCCAGGATTCATTGTTTGAAGCGAAGAAAAGGGCGTCGGTGAAGTATTTATCCCAATTGACGAAAAAAATCGAATCATTGCAGGGAGGCGTCAATAACTTCAGGGATATTGATCAGTGGATGAAAACGGATTATGACGACAGCAAGTGGCCCCAGATGAAATTGCCGGGCCAGTGGGAAAAACAGATAAAAGCGCTGAAATACCTCGACGGCTCAGCCTGGTTCCGGAAATATTTCACCATGGGCATGGCAGAAGAAGGTAAAGCTGCTAAAATACACCTTGCGATGATCGATGATAATGACTGGACTTACGTCAACGGGGTCCTGGTCGGTTCCTCTGATGTATGGAACAAAAAAAGGATCTACGATGTACCTGAAAAAGTTTTAAAAAGTGGTAAAAATGTAGTGGCAATAAGGGCGGTAGATGGCGGTGGCGGCGGCGGAATTTACGGGAATTCAGCCGATATGCAGATCGTCGTAAACCGGAAAAATATCTCACTGGCCGGAGTGTGGTCATTTAAAGTGGATTCAATGTCAACGAAAATTCCGGATGTTGAGCCGAATGATTTTCCGTGTTTGTTGTACAATGCCATGATTAACCCGGTCATTCCCTACGCGATGCAGGGAGTCCTCTGGTACCAGGGTGAATCCAACGCCGGGCGGGCCTTTCAATACCGCAAAGCATTTCCGATGTTGATCAAAGACTGGCGTTCTCACTGGGGAACCGGCGATTTTCCTTTTTATTTTGTGCAATTGGCAAGCTTTAACGAAGACAATGGCAACAGCAAAAACGGAAGTACCTGGGCCGAGCTCAGGGAAGCACAACTGATGACCTTATCACTGCCAAATACCGGCATGGCTGTGACTGCCGATATCGGAGATTCAGCCGATATTCACCCGCGTAACAAGCAGGATGTTGGTAAACGCCTTGCGGCTGTAGCATTAAAGAATGTCTACGGAAAAAATATCATATGCTGCAGCCCCCTCTTTACATCGAGGGAGATGAAAGGCAACAGCATGATCTTATCCTTTTACAATACAGGCAGCGGTCTCATGGCAAAGGATAAATACGGCTACCTGAAAGGTTTTGAGATAGCCGGCGCTGATAGCATATTCCATTTTGCCAAAGCATTCATTGTAGGAGATAAGGTAATCGTATTCAGTGATTCAGTGAATGAGCCTGTGGCAGTAAGATACGGGTGGGCCGACAATGCAGGTGAAGATAACCTGTATAACAAAGATGGGTACCCTGCAAGTCCCTTCAGGACGGACCAGTGGAAAGGGATAACTGAAGAGGAAAAATACACCGTCAGCCTTTGATAACAATGCTTCAGGGACAAATCTTCATTCGCCTGATACTTCGATGGTTGTAAGACTATTAGTAAACATGCAACAATGGTCGGGTTTTTTGTCATTTTATTCCTCGCGATTTCCTTTGTTTTGCCCGGATGTGCCGGGAATGTAGAACCATTTCTCTGGAAAGACCCTCACTTTTACCCTTGACGGGAATTTGAGCCTGTTCGCATTTTAAGATATCTCTTCCGGCTCGTCGGTGACATAGTAGAAAAAAAGAAGTGAGCCAGTGTTGCGTTGCCGGAAACTGAACTTGAAACTGAAATGTAGTCAGGTGAACCCAATAATTCTTATCTGGAAAAACGCATTTTCGCGTATATACGTGATTATTTTGATTAACAAATCCAAATCTTCTCATAATTCTTCCCTAAATATTTCTTAATTAAAAAAAATAACAATTAAATCACATATCATGCTCAGATCTTTAGCTGATCAGATCACTCGTTTTTGATTTATCAGCTATTTCCGGCATGCCCTTTGCTCACTCCTATGCCGCAAAAGGTAAATCGTCCCTCAAGTAAAACACGGTTTATATAAATCAAATCTATAACAATCATTTTTATGAAAAAATTATGCGTATTCGTGGTTTACTTGATCTCTTTATTAACTCTCATAGGTTGTGTTATAGGTAAGAAAGTTCCGTATGAAAAGATGAAAGTGGAAATAGATTATTCCGGAACAAAATTCATCGCCCTTGCCGTTTATGACCAAAGGGAGATGGTCGTTGAGGGAAGTCGTAAAGCGGATTTTGTAGGGTATCAACTTTCAGATATAGGTGTTGCATGGCCGATAGGAACAAAGAGTGGGAAAAACTTTACTGACGTGATCCAGGAGATTATTTCACAATCATTTAAGAACAAAGGTTATACAGTTTCATTAATTCCAACCTCTTATAAAGATAATTATGACGACTTAAAAACCAAGCTGATTCAATCCTCCTGTGATCGCCTGATGATAATTAAATTAAAGAAATTGCAAATTGTTATGGTTGTTGCTACCATTATCGACATTAATGTGGATGTTGAAGTCTTTGATAAATCGGGAAATCTGCTTGCCGCCAAAAATTTTCAAAAAAGTGAGAAGATTGCCACTGATATCTTGGGTACAAATTATAAGAAATATGCACCTGAATACCTGGAAAAAGAGATCGCATCGTGGATGAACGACCCGCAAATAACAAAAGAATTAAAATAGTTACTGGTGTTACATCCAGCTGCTTATTACTACATAACTAACTAAAATCAACTAAAAATGAAAAGAATTATTAAGATGTCGGTTGGATT
>CAISJJ010000246.1 GCA_903885595.1 uncultured Bacteroidales bacterium | reverse complement strand
TCAAATTTACGAGTTTCTTTTGTGCCTTACGCTTCCGATGACATACGAAAATTTGTTCACAATCGCATTGGTTGCACAATAAAAGCAAGACGAGACCTTGGATTTATAAGCAATATATCATTACGTGATGGATTGATTGAAATTATAAAATGGAGAACTAAGTTAAAAGAAGACTATAAGAGACTTGATATGTAAATGAATGAAAATAATGCAACTCAGTAGAAGGAAGATTATCAAATTTGAAAAATTTATTATTGGGTACAATGTTCGACCAATTATAGTCATGCTATACTCCTTCGTTGTTTTCTGTTTTTGTTTTAGTGAAGGGAGAAGCCAATCAATAGGAAAATCCTTCACATTAAAAACATATTGTTATTCATGTTTTTCTCTTGATTCAATTGGCAATCTGGCATTACACGACTCATTACCTTACCGCTCTGAAGGAACTTATTGGACTAATCGAACTTTTGATCAGAGTAGAACTGTTTTGATTATAATGGATCCATGGATAGATATGGCATCAGATCATCTAAATAGGCACTTTGGCGAAGTACTCGAATCTTGTATTATACCACTCGTGAGTCATTCCCTAATTTGGGGCCTTCCAATCATTGTACTCAACAACAAACCTGCATCACAAAGGTATAATGTCAAAATTCATCCAGAGATTGAAAAACTTGTGAACAATGGTAAAATAAGTATATTGTATCATCAAGATATGGATGACCATGGCTTTGCAAATTTTTTGCATTCAAAAGGGTTTGAATCTCTTATTTATGTCGGATTTGCTTCCAATATGTGTGTAATAGGTCGCCACATGGGATGTTCAATCACTTCACAAAGCCACCACACAAATCATCTCCCAATGGATAGCCCAGATTATAAATTATGAGGAATTTATGAACTCCTTGCATCCGAATATCTCAGATAAGAATTTTCTTAATTCCACTATGAAATGAAAGAACAAATCTTTCGACTTGGAAAAAGTTCAATAATTTATGGTGCTGGTACTATGCTTACACGCTTTATTAGTTTGGTTTTGTTGCCATTGTTTACAAGCTATTTATCTCCATCTGATTATGGAGTGTTGGCACTTTTAGCATTATTGGCAATGGTGGCACAACCTGTTTTTGGCATTGGAATGAGTGCAGCAATGGGGCCAAGCTATTTTGAAAGTAATGAACCATTAAGGAAATCAGAGACAATCTGGACTACTTTTTTAATATTGGTTATAAGTGTTAGCATTCTAATTGTAATTGCGTGGATTGTGCCAAAGACATTGAGCATTCTTATTGCGCAAACGCCAAAGTATGCTTACTTTGTCTCGCTCACACTTACCGGCTCTGCTTTTGGAATTTTGTCAACTCCTTTCACTCAAAGAATTCAATTTGAAGAAAAAGCAAAGACCTTTGTTGTAATCACGTTATTAAGTTCACTCATATCGATCTCATTAAGCATTTTAACTGTCGTTACAATGAGATGGGGGGTGGAAGGAATGGTGACTTCTCAAGTAGTGGGTCAAGCAATAACGTTTCTAATGTTTTTTATCATGGGGGTAAGAGGAACAAGGTTCATTTATAGCAAAAAAATAATGAATGAATTACTTCGATTAGGTATTCCACTAATCCCAGGCTTTGCCTTTACTTTTATTCTTATGCAAGGTAATCGTTACATTTTGCAACTATTTTCTGGAGTGGAACAGGTAGGTATTTTTTCTATTGGGTTTAATATTGGGTTGGTGCTGAATTTGGCCGTTGGGGCTGTAGGAACAGCATGGTATCCTTTCTTCATGTCGTATATGGAAAGGCAGCAAGAAGCAACAATATTGTTTGGTCGAATTTTTACCTATTATATATTTCTTTTTGGAGTGCTATGTATGTTATTCTTTGTTGGATCGAAATTGGTTATTACGGTCTTGACTCAACCTGCTTTTCATGATGCATATATGGTTGTGGGTTTTTCAGCAAGTGCAATTTTCTTTACAGGTATTTTTAACATGCTTTTACCAGGAATATATTTCAAAAAGGAGATCAGATATGTAAGTGTTGTACAAGGCCTTGCAGCAGTAATTTCGATTGGTTTAAATATTATTTTAATCAAATGGGCCGGATTTTTTGGCGCAGGAATTGCACTTTCATTAGGCCATTTGTTAATGGCTGTGTTTTTATACTTATGGAATATATATCGAAAAAACGATTACATTAGAATTAAATATGAGGGGCTTCGGTTAGCCAAATTCCTTTTTTTGTTTGTTTTTATAATTGTTTCATCTTTTCTGGATAGAGGAGCAAACTTATGGATTGAATTAGGATATATTACTATACTTATCTGTATTATTTCTATATCCCTTTACCTCTTACTTAATAAAAATGAACTCGTATTTATTAAGGAGAAACTATTCTTGTTTAAATCAATCAAAGCATGAAGGAAAATGTAAAGATGAAACCAAAATTGGATTGACTTTATGCAAAAGGAGATAACATTAAAGGTTTTCAATTTCAAATGGGTGGATAAGTTTTAAGAAAATGAAAAGAAGTATATTGTATTATTTTGGATTGATTCTTATGAAGGGAAGATCCTTATCAACAAAAAGTTTCAATGAATATTACAAAAGGCACCTAGCCTCTTGTGGAATTGATGTGCTTTTATATAGTGGGGTGACAATAGATTGTCCACATACAATTTTTATTGGTAATCATACGCATATAGGTGAAAATTGTCATTTACGAGGTGGCGGAAGATTGGTGATTGGTGATTGGTGTCAGATTGCCAATCATTCAATTATTATTACAGGTGGGCATCCGATAGATGGTGACAAATATTATGGAAAGGGCACTTTTAAGGATGTGACAATTGGCAATAATGTCTGGATAGCTTCAGGGGTAATAATCTTACCTGGTGTTGAAATTGGAGATAATTCAGTGGTTGCAGCAGGAGCTGTGGTTACAAAATCAGTGGCGGAGAATGTCGTAGTTGCTGGCGTCCCAGCCCGCGTAATTATGCAAGTACCAATAAAAGGAAAAATTACATGAAACACCTTAAAATCAATTAATTTACTAGTATTGTTCAAGAGTATTTCAATCTGTGTGTAATGATGAGGATTTATTGTAAATGTGTGGAATAGCAGGATTAATCGACCTTCAACAAGCTCCGATTTCTAAAATATCAGTTTCACTTGCCACTATGAGCCTTCTTATTAATCATCGTGGTCCGGATGGTGATGGGGAATGGAGACGCCATGACGACAGCGTAGGGATGGTGCATCGCCGTTTATCAATCATCGATCTTTCTGAAGCAGCGGGGCAACCAATGATTGGAGAGAATGGCTGTATAGTTGTTTTTAACGGGGAGATATATAACTACAAAGAGTTGCGAAAGGATCTATCGATTTATTGGAATTTCAAAACCAATTCCGACACTGAATGTATTCTCGCAGCGTATTCAAAATATGGAGTTGAATGTCTTTATCATCTACGTGGTATGTTTGCTTTTTCCATTTGGGACGAATGTAACCAAAGGCTATTCTGTGCACGCGACCGATTTGGCATTAAGCCTTTTTATTATGCTGTTGTTAAGGGAGTGTTTTATTTTGCTTCCGAGGCTAAAGCTTTATTGCCTTTTTTAACTGAAATTGCTACCAACAGAATAGCATTAGCGGAATATCTAACATTTCAATATTCAATTGGTGAAAAGACACTTTTTGAAGGAATAAATCAATTGCTTCCAGCTCATACCTTATTAATAGAAGATGGACAAGTCAAAATATCTCGATATTGGGATGTACATTATGAGGTTGATTTTGACCACAGCCCAACATACTTTAGGTCGAAGCTTAGAGAACTTTTAGATGAATCGCTATCCCTCCATATGCGTAGCGATGTGCCTGTAGGAAGTTATGTTTCGGGGGGGGTCGATTCCAGTCTCATACATATCCTGGCCAATCATGATTCAAGAATTAATCCGTTGGGTTTTCACGGCAGATTCACTGAACATGAGGGATACGACGAAAGCAATTATGCCATGATTGCATCTGAAAAAGCTGGTGGCAAATTGTACATTACGGATATTAAGGCAATCGATTTTCATAACCATATCCGGGACGTTATTTATCACCTGGATTTTCCAGTTGCTGGCCCTGGTTCGTTTCCGCAGTATATGGTCTCTATGTTGGCGAGTAAGCACCTGAAGGTGGTATTGGGAGGACAAGGCGGAGATGAGATTTTTGGTGGTTATGCACGTTATGTAATTGCCTATTTCGAGCAATGTATAAAGGCGGCAATAGATGGAAACTACCATAATGGCAACTATGTAGTTACCCTCGAATCCATTGTCCCAAATCTTGGACTGTTAAGGGAATATAAACCTTTGATGAAAGAGTTCTGGCGTAAAGGGCTCTTCGATTCGATGGACGAACGATATTTTCGTTTAATCGATCGCTCAAATGAGATGACCAATGAAATAGAATGGGCTTTGCTTGATCGCAGGCAGGTATTTGAAGACTTTGCCAAAATCTTCAACAACCCCGACAATGTTAAAAAGGAGGCTTACTTCGATAAAATGACCCACTTCGATTTTAAGTGCCTGTTGCCTGCTCTATTACAAGTGGAAGACCGCATGAGTATGGCCCATGGCATTGAAAGCCGAGTTCCCTTCCTCGATCATCCGTTGGTTGAATTTGCAGCCACCGTGCCAGCCGACATCAAATTTAGCAATGGTTCGATGAAGCATCTGCTAAAAAAGGAGTTTGCAAGGGATTTGCCATTAGAAATTGTCAATAGAAGAGATAAGATGGGTTTTCCGGTGCCGCTTAAGGAATGGTTCGATGGAGAACTAAATTTTTTTTTAAAAGAAACTTTTCAAAATATGGCAACTAAAAACAGGCCTTTTATAAATTCCAAAGCAGTTCTGGCAAATCTTGGAGCAGAGTCAAAATTCTCCCGTAAAACATGGGGATTGCTTAGTCTTGAACTCTGGCATCAAGTATTTCACGATAAGGCATCGGAATTTCGAGCAATGTTAACCAAATAATCGTATTAGAAATAATGACAATTAAATCCTTATTGAAACGTATTTATTCACGTATTCGCACGATTGCAGCATCAAAGAGAGGCTCAGCCGCATATTGGACAGTTCATATGGTTAGTCACAGTAATTTCCATTCATCCGAAGAGTCATTAAATCATTTTCATTGGCGCAATGCGCAGTATCCTGGTTATCTTGAGTTAATGCCGGTGTCAGGCCAGAATCACAAGGTTGTTCTTGATTATGGCTGTGGGCCAGGTAATGACGTTGTTGGCTTCGCTGTTTACTCAAATCCCCAAAAACTGATTGCAGCAGATGTTTCAAATACGGCTATAGAGATTGCACAGAAACGACTAGCACTTCACGGAAAACAAGCAGAGTTCATTCATGTCGATGAAATCAGCAACTCTATCCATTTGCCTTCAGAATCAGTAGACTATATTCACACGTCAGGAGTGCTTCATCATTGTACAAATTTGAGTGCAGTACTTAAAGAGTTTCATCGCATACTGAAAACCGATGGAGAGGTATCGGTGATGGTTTATAATTATCACAGCATATGGCTGCACCTTTATACAGCTTGGATACAACAGTTGAACCTTGGTAAATATCAAAGCATGTCTGTTTTAGAGGCCTTCCGGCGAACAACAGATGGTGAGGAATGTCCGATTTCTCATTGTTACACGTCAGATCAATTCATTGGAATTATGCATAATCATGGTTTTGAAGGGAAATTCAAAGGAGCATCTATTTCACTGACTGAAATGCGTATGCTTGATAAGCGGTTTGATGCTATTGGTGATCGGCGGCTACCATCCGAACATCGAAATTTCCTCAGTGAACTAAGATTTGATGATAGGGGAGTCCCAATCTACAAAGGCTCTGTTGCAGGTATTAATGCCTGTTATTCATTTCATAAATCAAACTAAAAGAAAATGAAAGCACTAATTACCGGTGGATGTGGCCAGATAGGTTCACATGTTGCTGAAATGTTACTTGAACGGGGTGACGAAGTATTAGTCATTGATAATCTGGCTACAGGTCGGCGAGAACACCTTGCTGACCATCATCGATTGAAAGTGGTAATCGACACCATTGCCAACAAGTTTGTGGTTGATTCAATTGTTGAGGAATTTAAACCTGATGTGGTCATTCATACAGCTGCATCTTATAAGGATCCTAATGATTGGTACAGCGATACCTTGACAAACTGTGTTGGAGGAGCCAACGTGGTGATGGCTGCTAAAACTTATGATGTAAAGCGCTTTATCTATTTTCAAACGGCGCTTTGTTACGGAACTGTTCCTCTGCATCAACCCATACGCTTGGATCATCCCAAATTTCCTGCAAATAGCAGCTATGCTATTACAAAAACCGCAAACGAAGATTTTCTTGAAATTTCAGGGTTGGATTTTGTGACCTTCAGGCTGGCAAATGTTGTTGGTCCCCGTAATGTTAGTGGCCCTTTGCCTATCTTTTTTCAAAGACTGAAAGATGGAAAGCGATGCTTTATAACAAATTCACGCAGAGATTTTGTTTATGTAAAAGACCTTGCAAAGGCTGTTTTAAAGGCTTGTGATGGCACTGGCCATGGTGCTTATCATTTTTCTTCTGGAACAGATATTGCAATCAAAGAGCTTTACGATGCGGTTGTGACTGCAATGAAGTTTTCAACATATCCTGAACCTGAATTACGAAATATTGGTCCTGATGATGCTGCATCTATTCTTCTAGACCCCAGTAAGACTTTTGCAGATTTTGGCAAGATTGAATTTACCACATTACAAAAAACAGTTTCCTCAGCAATTGAATATTTTCAACAATTTGGAACACTGGGTGAATACACCCATTTAAAGGAACACAAACAATGGAAAGGATGAAGTTGCTAATCACTGGCGGAGCAGGCTGTCTTGGTTCTAATTTAATAGAGCATTATTTGCCATTAGGCCATGAAATATTGGTGATTGATAATTATGCTACTGGTAAAAGAGAAGCACTGCCAACTTTACCTAACCTTACTGTTGTTGAAGGAAGCATTGCAGATGACAATCTCGTAAAAGAATGTTTTAAAAAATTTGTCCCAACACACATAATTCATAGTGCTGCTGCATACAAGGACCCTGCCGATTGGGCTGAAGATTCCTCAACTAATGTTCTGGGTGCTATAAATATTGCAAAAGCATCTCAAGGTGCTGGTATAAAACGTTTGATTAATTTACAAACATCGTTGTGCTTTGGACATCCGACACAAATCCCCATACCCATATCACACCCAACCGCACCCTTTACAAGTTATGGCATTTCTAAAACAGCGGGTGAAGCCTATCTGATTCAATCAGGGCTGCCAGTCGTATCATTGCGGCTGGCCAATATTTGTGGACCTCGCTTGGCTATTGGGCCAATTCCGACGTTTTATCAACGCCTCAAGGCCAATAAAAACTGTTTCTGCAGCGATACTGTCAGAGATTTTCTGGACATGAGTGATTTTATATCAATTATTGATTTAATACTCAGCGACGAAGGAGTAATGGGTGTTTTAAATGTTTCAACAGGAGAAGGACATTCAATAAAAGATGTGTTCAATAAAGTTGTCAGTTACCTTCAATTTGAGGTGCCTGATGTTCCCGTCTTACCACCAGGTAAAGATGATGTTGCAGTTGTTGTGCTCGATCCAAGTGAGACGGAAAAAATAACTGGCTGGAGGGCAAAAATCTCATTCGAAGATACCATTTACAATCAGCTTCAATGGTACGATGCTTATGGGGTGACGGACATTTACAGCCATCTGGCTTCATCAGATAATCTAAGGAGAAACGATGGATAAATTAACTTTTGATAACGGTAAAGTGCTTGTGGTTGGTGGGGCTGGCTTTGTTGGCAGTAACTTATGCCACCGTTTACTGGAGAATGAACCTGTTAAAGAAATTTGGATTGTGGATAATCTTCTTTCATCAGATATTAGCAACGTCCCAAACGATTCACGTGTAAGGTTTATCTTTGGTTCTATTACAGAAGATAAAATTCTTCGCCAGTTACCAAACGATTTGGATTTCGTTTTTCATCTTGCTTGCTATCATGGCAATCAATCCTCCATCGCTAACCCATTGGCAGATCATGACAATAATACCCTGACAAGTTTAATGCTCTTTGATACGCTCAAAGATTATAAATCTATTAGGAAGGTTATCTATGCCGCCGCTGGATGTGCCGTCGCCGAAAAAACGTTTGAAAACGCCAAGGCAACGTTAGAGGATGCACCGGTTTCCCTATTTCATGACAGTCCGTATTCTATTTCAAAGTTAATCGGTGAAATGTATGGAAATTATTACTATTCGCGATATGGTTTCCCTTTTGTAAAAGCACGATTTCAAAATGTTTATGGCCCGCGTGAAATACTTGGTGCCGGTAGCTGGCGCGGTACACCGCACACCGTCTGGCGTAATGTGATCCCAACCTTCATCTGGAAAGCCTTACATGGAGAGGCGTTACCCCTGGATAACGGTGGAAATGCAAGCCGCGATTTTATTTTTGTCGAGGACATTGCTATGGGCTTAATTGCATGTGCACTTAATGGAATTCCTGGGGAAGCATATAACCTGGCATCTGGAGTTGAAACCTCTATACATGATCTGGCTTTGCTGATAAATGAACTAATAGGCAATACAACGCCAATTGATCTTCGTCCAGCCCGGGATTGGGATCATTCAGGCAAGCGTTTTGGAGCAACTGAAAAATCAAAAAATGAAATTGGTTTTTCTGCAAAAATAAGCATCGCTGATGGATTGAGTAAAACCATTGCTTGGGCAATAGAAAATCTAGAATTAATAAACTATACGATGCAGAAGCACACAATCTTTATGAATCAAAAAAAGAATTAGCAAGAAATGAATTTTCTTATAATCCATAGGATGGGGCCTTTTTCAAGATGGTTATCGAGTGTAGCTGATATAGAATTAGCTTTACCACGATATGCTCCTGAACATCAGTATTTAATTCATAATGCAATTTACCCCGTACCAGATTTTATAAAAGAAGTCAAATATGATGCAATTATTATAAACTCTACTTTCATTGACTTACTCAGTTCTCCCAATGGTTATAAAAAAGTAAAGGAAGAATACTCCTTTTTAAAGAATAATTCAGCATTCACAATTGCATTGCCACAGGATGACTATTGGTGCTCAGAAGTACGTGATGAATTTTTCACAGATTTTAAAATTAAACGAATCCATCCGGTTTGTGCAAAAGAATATTGGCATTTATTCTATCCAAAATATATTAAATCTGGTGGGCAACTATCACTTGGATATACCGGCTATATAACTCCATCTTTACGTCACAGGGGATTAAGCACACGTAGACAGAATCAAAGAAAATATGATGTTGTTTACAGGGCAAAAAAGAAACCATCGTTTCCAAACAAACTTGGTAATTTAAAGGGTCAAATTGGTGAAATATTTCTTAATACTTTTTCAAAATATGATTTAGAACTCAACATTTCTACTGATGTAAAAGATACAATTATTGGTGAAAAATGGTTTGATTTCATAGAAAATTCTAAAGCGATTATTGGAAGTAAC
>CAISJJ010000245.1 GCA_903885595.1 uncultured Bacteroidales bacterium | reverse complement strand
ATATATTCGTTACAGCCGGCTTCAATAGCCTTTTCCCTGTCGCCCGACAGCCCGAAAGCTGTTTGTGCAACAATAACCACATCTTTGTTGAACTGGCGGATCAGCCTGGTAGCTGTGTATCCATCCATTTCAGGCATTTTAACATCCATCAGAATCAAATCGAGGTCGGGATTTTTATGGCAAATTTCGATTGCTTCTATTCCGGTCCTCACATGCAGAATTTCTTTACCTAATAATCTGACTGTCATTCTGATCAGCATTTCCGAAGTATCATCATCTTCAACAATTAATATCTTCAGGTTTTTCAGGTGCTTCAAATCGTTGTCACCCGCAACAATATTTGTGATGACAGTTTTTTCTTCAGTTTCGGAGAGGAAGGGAATCGTAAAGTAAAACTTTGAGCCCTTTCCGTAGGTGCTTTCAACCCAGATTTTACCGTTAAGCATTTCCACATAAGCTTTTGCGATAGCCAATCCCAATCCGGCGCCTTCATAATTCCGGTTGAGAGATTCACTGCCCTGCCTGAATCTTTCAAAAATGATTTCAGCTTGCTCCTTCCTGATGCCTATACCTGTATCTGCAATAAAAAACTCAAGGCACGTTGCCTTTTTCTCATATCCTACTTCAATGAAGCCAGTATTTGTGAATTTTATGGCATTTTTAACAAGGTTTGTCAGAATGGCATAAAGTTTCTCCCTGTCGGTGTTTATTATGGCCTCTTTGGCCGGCAATGAATTTTTAGTGAAAAAATGTATCCCTTTAGACTCTGCCTCCGGCTCAAAAAAGTTTTGAAGAAAATCTATCTGCTCATTTATATTTGTTTTTGAAATGGAAATTTCCATTTGCCCCGATTCTACTTTCGATATGCTCACTATATCGTTTATGATGTTGAGCATGCGGGCTCCGCTCCGCTCAATGATATTGATATATTTTGCCTGATCTTCGCCGGTCAGTTCCGGTTCTTTAAGCAGTCCGGCAAAACCCAGTATCCCATTCATGGGGGTCCTTATTTCATGGCTCATATTGGCTAAGAAAGCTGATTTCAAACGGTCGCTCTCCTCGGCATGTTCTCTGGCAATGATAAGTTCTGCCTCCGCCTGTTTGCGTTCAGTGATATCTTCAGAAATACCCAGCAAAAATTGGGGTTCTCCCTGGTTATTCAACAGCGTTACCTTCTTGGTGTGCAGTATCCGTATGCCCTGGTGCCTTGTTTGGATAGGTTCTTCAGGGATGTCAATCATCACCTTGTCTTGCAAAACCTGCCTGTCTATTTCCATAAAGGCATCGGCTTGTTCTTTTGAGAAAAATTCACGATCATTTTTTCCCAGTATTTCCTGCCGGGGAATTCCCAGCATATCTTCACCCGCCCTGTTGAACATTACGAAATTCAAGGTGTTTGCCTCCTTCAGAAAGATCATATCCGGAATGTTTTCAACGATCGATTCCAGGAAAGTGTTAATCCTTTGCATTTCTTTCTCAATATTCACCCGTTTGGTTATGTCGCGGATGTTGCATTGGATTACCGAATGATCACCTTCCGTGTATAAATTGCTTACGAACTCAACATTGATTTTTTGTCCTGAAGCCGTCTCGAGCGGCAAATCATCATAGCGAACATATCCCGTCTGAACCAATTCAAGGAACTTATCCTTATTGGCTATTATATCCCTGAAAAATCCGATTTCCCAGATTGCTTTTTCAATGAATTGTTCCTTTGAATAGCCCAGCAGTTCAATTAAAAACGGATTCACATCCATGATCATCCCGGTTTCCGAATCAAGGATGATGATTCCATCTTTCGCTGCTTCAAAAAGCCTGCGATACCTGATTTCCGAAGCTGACACCCTGGGTTTGCCTGCCGCCTCGTTCATGATGTTATTCAGATCCGGCCTGGTTTTCATTTGAGTTATTCTTAAATGGTTTTAATTTTACTTCCATGATGGAATAATCACCAATTCGTCGCAGGAAGGGTTGAGGCAATGCATCCCCGGGTCGTTCCATGCAAAAACCACGTACTCACCTTCAGTTGCAGGTATTGTGCTGATATCCTTTTTACAGGAAATAGTGAAAAATGTGCCGGCCTGAAGGAATAAAAAAAAATGTGTGATTTCATGCGATCAAACTTTTGGTTAGAGTTAAATTATCAGGATAATCCATATACTTTCCTGAAATGATAACCATATATTGAAAAAGTAACAGCTTCAACCACCAAAGCCGGGCGCCTGAAGAGGGTCCACATCAGTAGTTTCCAATAGGCACGCCGGCCTTTATTGACTATCCCGATGATATAAATGGATTTAAAAAGCGCGCTCAGCCCGGCCATCGTGATTTTTGACGGTTTGTTTTTATTGGGCCGGTAATTCATCAGCGATCGCCTGATACGCTTGTAATAGGGTTTAGTAGTGTATATGTCGTGTATGATTTTCTGATATCCATTCATGAGCTCATGGTAATTCATCCTGGGAATAAAATTCAAGGATAAATCGGTGTTGTTCCCGCTTGATTCATTTGTCAGCCGGTTCTCAGCTTCCAGACGTTTATAGAGCCTTGTATGCTTGGGTGCGTTTAAAAGTCCGACCATGGCCGATACGATCCCGCTTTGCTGAATCAGGTCGATCTGCCGCTGAAAAACGGAAGGGGAGTCGTTATCGAAGCCAACGATGAACCCACCTGAAACCTGCAATCCTGCTTGCTGGATCGCAATAATACTCTTAACCAGGTCCCTGTTTTTATTCTGTATTTTGTTGCATTCATGAAGTGAGGACTCCTCGGGCGTTTCAATGCCGATAAAAACAGAGTTAAATCCCGTTTCGGCCATGAGCTTTAAAAGTTCCTCATCATCAGCCATATTGATAGATGCTTCTGTTGTGAAAGAGAACGGATATTTGTGTATCACCATCCATTCTTTCATGGCAGGCAGCAACTCATACTTTATCAGCTTTTTGTTACCGATAAAATTATCATCTACAATGAAAACCGGAGCACGCCAATTCAAATCGTACAGTTTGTCCAGTTCTGCTAATATCTGTTTTACCGTTTTCGTTCTTACCTCATGTCCGTTCAGTGTCGCAATGTTGCAAAATTCACATGAAAACGGGCATCCCCGGGAGATCTGAATGCTCATGGAGGCATAGTGCTTTCGGTCCAGCAACTGGAAATCGGGGACCGGAGAAATGGAAATATCAGGATATTCACCGGTCATGTAGATCCTTTTTGTTTTTCCATCCCTTAAATCCCCGAGAAACAATGGTAATGTGATCTCCGCTTCATTCAGGATCAGGTAATCAACCTGGGAATAATTCTGATAATCCTGGGTAAACAGCGGACCACCTCCGACAATCTTTACCCCGTATTTAATACATTCCTCAATAACCCGGTCAACCGAATGCTGCTGGATTTGCATGGCGCTGATGAATACAAAGTCGGCCCACTGAATATCCTTCACTGAAAGTGGAGATACATTCATATCCACCAGTTTTTTCTCCCAGGTTACCGGAAGCAATGCCGAAACAGTTATCAAACCCAGGGGCGGTTCAGCAGCTTTCTTGGAAATAAAGCGCATGGCATGTTTGAAGCTCCAGAACGAATCAGGGAAATGAGGAGATATTAACAGTACTTTCATGTTGATTGTTTTTTCTTCTGTTAATAATTTTGATATCAGTTGCCGGAATTGATGTTGTATTGAATTACTGTTTACAGCCTCAATGAGTTCATTGTTTCCGGTAGGAGAGCCATAAAACACCCCCGCCAACCGCCATTACGGCAACGCCGATCAGGGGTGACCAGTTCAGGTGGAGGGGCTTGTCCCTTGTAATTTCTAATTTTCCGATATCCACTACTTTTTCCTTCGTAAAAAAAGTGAAGGCAGTAAATAAGGTTAACCCTAACCCAATGAGTATGATGATGATTCCAGCCTGCTTCATATTACTTTTTTTAGTGAATTTTATTGGTACCAAGATACATTGAGCAGAATAAACCGGTGTTACACAATTTTCGATAAAATTTACATAATTCACAGGTCATCATAGAAATACCCCGCTCACTCTGGTGCCTCGGGGTGTGGAATTCTGGAGGCGGGTGAACCCTTCCTGTTTTACTGATACAATAGTTTATAAAGCTCCTTCTGGTCGGGCGAAAGGATGACCTCAGTTCTGCGGTTACCGGAGCGTCCTACGGCAGTTTCATTCGTTTTCACCGGGTGAAACTGGCTCCTGCCTGAGGCGGTGATACGACCCTGGTCAAAGCCATTTGAGCGCCTCTTTCCCTTTTGGGTCTACTACATCACTTCCCGATTTGAACAATAGTTTTTCTTCGAGTGAAACATAAACGGCTCAGATCATCCTGAACCAGTGCATTTTCGTTCTGCAGGGATGCCTTGTCATCTTTGAGATTTTTTACCATGAGGTTACAGTCATTCAGCTGACCAAGTGCAACAGCCTTGTCTTGTTGAAGTTTATCAGCCCTGGCTTCGGAAGCCTTGAATTTTTTGCTTGACACGCAGGAAGTTAAGAGCAAGCTGAAAACCAATGATGATAATGCAAGGTAATGGAATGCTTTTTTCATTTTGTTTTTATTAAGTGAGTAATAATCCTGCAAAGTTGGGTGCGTTTGAAAAATTAAGTGTTACACAACTTTTCAAATTGTTTGTATGATTCACACATTTAACAATGGTTGATCACAATCATCCGGCTACGACAGGAATCCTTCGTCTTCTGGAAAAAGACTGACTCGTTCCCTTCAGGTGGAGGGCGGGGGCGGGGGCCTGTATCCACTGATATTAGGCGATGATTTCATTCCGATCAATCAATTATAAATCCCGGAAACTATTCGCATCACTTGTGGTATGTGTGAATGATGCAACTTATATGTTGAATTGTGTAACACATGCAGGGTGCCTGGTACCGACCTTTGTACTGTTGTGAAAATTAATTCACAGCCTAAAACAGGCAAAATGAAAAATCGACTACATAATATGCCTACATTAGTAATACTGCTCCTGATATCCTCGCAGGGCTTTGCACAGGTTCCTTCTCTCGGAACGGCGGCAGATTTCGTGTTATTTTCTGGTGTAGGAGCAGTCACCAATTCAGGCATTACGCACCTTACGGGTAATGTGGGAACCAACAGCGGTTCAAGTACCGGTTTCGGAAATGTCAACGGAGTAATGCACGACAATGACGGTGCCAGTGCACAATGTGATGCAGACTTATTGATAGCCTACAATCAGCTCAACAATGTTATTCCAACGTTTTTTCCTGCCGCTTTACTTGGAAACGGGCAGATACTGAATGCAGGTGTGTTCGCAATCTCCGGCGCTGCAACATTGAACCTTGACCTTACTTTAAATGCGCAGGGAGATCCTGGTGCGGTATTTATTTTTCAGATCCAGGGAGCCTTATCAACAGGCGCCGGATCAAAAATAATATTAATGAATGGGGCACAGGCATGCAATGTGTTTTGGAAAGTGGAAGGAATGGTAAGCATGGCCTCAGGAACAACCATGAAGGGAACTATCATTGCAAACAATGGTGCAATCAATATGAATGCGGGCGACACCCTCGAGGGGAGAGCGCTTACAACCACAGGAGCTGTTACGGTTGACGGAATCATGGCATTCACACCGCTCGGTTGTGGCAGCCCGGTTCTGACAGGGCCCGATGCCCCGGCACTAGCCACCACAGCATGTTATGCCCTGTTTTCATCTGACGGTCCGGTTACTAATGCCGGTACTACACATGTTACCGGAGATGTTGGAACGAATGTTGGTTTAACAACCGGGTTTGATCCGTTGCTGGTGTCAGGTACCATTCATCTCATTCCTGATGTGTCAACAGCACAATGCGCAGCCGATTTGCTTGATGTATATTCGTATCTGAGCACATTGCCCTATGATATTGAGCTGTTGTACCCCGCACAGTTTGGGAACAACCTTGAACTTACACCCCACACTTACCTCCTGAACGGTGCGGTTGTCTTTACAGATACCCTGTATCTCAATGCACAAGGGAATACAGATGCTGTATTTGTTATTAAAATTTACGGTGCGCTTTCAACAGCCACCTATTCAAAGGTCAGTTTGATTAACGGAACACAGTCGGAAAATGTTTACTGGCTGGTTAATGGCGCCACAGAGATAAATGACTATTCGGTTTTCAAAGGAACAATCGTCGGCAACAATGGCGCTGTCGACCTTAAAACAGGTGTATCCCTTGATGGCAGGGCATATACAACCACGGGAGGATTGCTTACCAGTGCAATCGATGCGGTTGCCCCCGTCATACCTGCCAATTGTATTTCTGTGAGTGTTCCATTCATGGATTCATCAAACGGAAATAACGCAGTATCAATATATCCGAATCCCTTCGTTAAATCGTTTACGATCAGGATCGATGATGTGTCGGAAGTTTCTGACGTTCAATTGCTGTTGTATAATGTATTGGGAGAACTGGTAATGAATGAAATCCTAACAACACAATCAACTGAATTTGAGACAACAGGCCTTCCCCGGGGAATTTATTTTTATCAAATCACCGGCAACAATAAAACGATTCAATCCGGCAGGCTGATTTCGCAGCAGTAGCCACTTAAATGTCCTTTCACCATTAAAAAAAGAAAAATGAAAACACACGTACCTAATGTATTATCTGCAGTCTTTCTGCTCTTTGTAACAACGCTGGGTTTTTCACAGGCTCCTCCTTTGGGAACCGCAGCCGGATTTGTCCTTTTTTCCAGTGCGGGGGCAGTAACCAATTCAGGAATTTCGCAACTCACCGGCAATGTCGGCACCAACAGCGGCTCCAGCACAGGATTCGGGAATGTGAACGGGGTGATGCATGATAATGATGGGGCCAGTGCCCAATGCGCGGCCGATTTGCTGATTGCCTATAACCTGCTGAACAGTACGGTCCCGACATTCTTCCCGGCACCGTTGCTGGGCAACGGACAAATGCTGAATGCAGGTGTATACTCGATCTCCGGCGCTGCCACCCTGAACCTTGACCTTACATTGAATGCGCAGGGAAATGCGAATGCAGTATTTATTTTCCAGATTCAGGGATCATTTTCCACCGCAGCCGGTTCAAAAGTAAAACTGGTAAACGGGGCACAGGCATGCAATGTTTTCTGGAAAGTGGAAGGGCTGGTCAGTATGGCTTCAGGAACAACCATGAGGGGAACAGTCATCGCGAACAATGCAGCAATTACCATGAATACGGGCGACACGCTTGAAGGCAGGGCGCTTTCTACAGCCGGCGCTGTCACCGTTGACGGTGTGCTGGCTTATACGCCCATTGGTTGCGGAAGTCCTGTCCTTCCGGGTCCAATTCCCCCGGCACTTGCCTCAACAGAATGCTACGCCATATTCTCCTCTGACGGGCCGGTTTCAAACGCTGGAATTACACATGTTACGGGAGATGTTGGTACGAACGTAGGTTTGACCACTGGCTTCGATCCGCTATTGGTAACAGGCACAATTCATCCCATTCCGGATGTCTCCACGGCACAATGTGCAGCAGATCTGCTCAATGTCTATACCTATCTGAATACTCTGCCCTATGATATTGAGCTGCTGTATCCTGCAGAGTTTGGGAACAACCTGGTTCTTACTCCCCATACATACATCATGAACGGAGCTGTAACATTCACCGATACACTGTTTCTTAATGCGCTGGGGAATGCCGATGCTGTATTTATTATCAAGATATATGGCGCCCTTTCAACAAGTACCTATGCAAAGGTTATTTTAATTAACGGCACGCAGGCAAAAAATGTTTATTGGCTGATAAATGGTGCAGTGGAAATCAATGACTATTCGATTTTTAATGGGACAATTGTTTGTAATAATGGCGCAATTGATTTAAAAACAGGAGTTACACTTAACGGAAGGGCTCTCACCACCACGGGTGCTTTAGGTACTGCTGCTATAACAGCTACAATGCCTCCCGGTTGTTGCAGCACACCGGTGCCTGCTATGCTGCAGGTGTCGGGAGTCGTAAGCCATGGACAATCTGAGTGTTACAATGCTCTCCAGACAATTACGGTCGCCGGAGGCGGGACAACCTTCCGGGTTGAGAACGACGGCATTGCGACAATGATTGCTGGCCAGAATATCATATTCCTGGATGGTACCCGGGTATTGGCCGGTGGATATCTGCATGGATATATTACCCCGAACGGAACCTATTGCTGTGCTGTAAAATCCACAATGGTGACCAGATTCGCTGAAGAGGCCGGAGATATTCCTGTAATTGAAGCTGGCTCTTTTTTCAAGGTCTATCCGAACCCGACCTGCGATAAGTTCTACCTGGAACTGAATAATGACCTCCGGGATATAAATACGGTTGTTCAAATCTTTAATATGGTCGGCGGCTTAATTGTAAAGGAGGAGGTGACTGGCAGCGACCGTTACGAATTCGACCTTGGCGGAAAAATACCGGGTATCTATTTCATACAGGTAATGGCCGGCGATCGTGTTGAAACAAAGAAAATCACCAGGAAATAATCCAAACACAATTCTTTTACATCACTAACAATCCTGTAGATTGATAAGAGTGTGCCCCGAAAATCGGGACACACTCTTTTTTAATATGGCCAGCATTCATTTCTTTGTCCTTTACTGAACAAACAATTCAGACACGGTGTCCGGTTTGGTTTGGGAAACATCAGATGCCACAAAAGCAACCTCAGGCTGAATTTAACAAATATCCGAACCCCACTTCGGGTTTGAAAGAAGTAAAGGCAGTTGGCTACATAAATCCGGACATCCCCTCAGTAAAGGTCTTTGCAATACATGGTGAGAAAATCCTAATGAAAGAATTGAGCCCCGGTGAAAGGAAGCAAGAATTCTTTCTTACCGGTAAACCAACCAGAATCATCGTTGTTCAGATCATCGGTTGTGAATTGTCCATGAGTCATCAGTTAGTTGTTTATGTCGGGACCACTGTCTGTGCATGCCGGGAGCATGTCGGGAGCACTATGATCCTCAATCGAACCTGAATTGAACAACAAACGAACAAGGATTATTGCCAGGATACCACATGAGACATCTTCTCCAATTTCGCCCAGGAAACAACAGGTACCACATAAGCAACCTCCGGCAGAAGTGCTCATAATAAGAACGTGAATCTAATAAGGGAAACAACAGATACCACAAAAGCAACCTCAGGCTGAAGCGGTCCCACAGAGCGTATCTGTCAGAATTATCTCATCGAGCGACAGCCGCAGTTGCGTTGTGGCATCTGCTGTTTACAGTCTGTATAAAACCAATCCGGAAAAGCTTGATTTTGCTTAGTGAATCTTAAGCCTTAATTGGGGGAATGCTTGCCTATCTTTGACAACTATCGTGTCAGTATCTCAATATCAGCATGATACATAAAACCGATACATGTCTGTTTGTGGAGAATCAGTGCCATTGATACGGAACAGAAAAATGACTGGTATTTTTATTTCCGGTCATCTTTTGCTTTTTGCTTATCAGCCGCCTTTTTTGCCTTTTCGGCCGCCTTAAGCTCTTTTGCTTTTTGCTTTTCAGCCTCTTCCTTCGCCTCCTCTGCCGCCTTGGCTTTTTTATTGAAATAACCTCTCAGCAGGAAATTATGCTTGGCTGCTTCCATGTTTTCATCCAATCCCTTGCTGCTGCTTTTAATGTTCACCATGGTCTGACTTAAATTATTGGCGATGGTCGTATCCTGGATCAACCGGCCGAGCGTTCCCTCTCCACCGTTTATTTTGATCATGATCTCAGCCAGCTGATCCGAAATAATTGCGGCATTATTTGCAGTTACCTCCAAACTGGCCATGATGGCATCTATTTCAACCGGTTCGGCTGATGTAAGGTATTGTCCTGCTTTAACCACAGGTGCATCCGTGGTTCCCTGGGTAATAACCAGCAGCCTGTCCCCGATGAGACCTTCTGAACCGATCGCCACCTCGCAATCCGATTTAATGAACTGCCTGACACTTTTCCGGATCAGCATATCCACCTTCACGGTCGAATCGTTCATTATAGTGATATTGTCAACTGTGCCTACATTAATACCGGCAAAGCGGATGTTATTCCCAACCTGTAACCCGCTTACATTTGAGAAACTGGAAGAAAGTTCAAAAACGGGATTGAATAAGTTCTTTTGCTTACCAATAATAAAGATGGCCAGTACAAAAAGCGCCAATCCTCCGGCAATGAAAAGACCTAACCGTATTTTGAATTTTTGTGTCTGCGTATCCATTTTGTTAGATTTACGATTTACGATTTACGATTTACGATTTACGATTTTGGATTGATTGAAAAATGATCTGATAAAGGGGTCGGAGGAGTTTTGAAAGTCTGATGCCTTTCCTTCAAGATATACCTCGCCTTCGTTTAACATGATCATCCTGTTTGCCGTGTGAAGGGCGCACTGTATATCATGCGTAATGATGATGGAAGAAGTTTTATATTTTTCCTGTACCTCGTTGATTAGTGAACTGATCTCATCGGAGGTGATGGGATCAAGTCCGGTAGTGGGTTCGTCATACAGCATGATCAGCGGATCAACGGCAATAGAGCGTGCCAGGCTGATCCTTTTTCGCATGCCGCCCGAAAGCTGCGAAGGCATCTTATAAAGTGCGTCGGCCAAACCAACGCTTTCTAAAACCGAACTGACTTTTTCCGTTATTTCTTTTTCAGAAAGTTTAACTTTTTTTCTGCGCAAGGGAAATTCCAGGTTCTGCTTCACCGTCATGGAATCGTACAGGGCTCCGCTTTGAAAAAGAAAACCAATTTTCTGTCTCATCACACCCAACCCATCGCTGTTTAAGTTCCGCACATTTTCTCCCAGCACATTAATTTCACCTCCATCGGATTGTAACAAACGAACGATGCATTTTATCAATACCGATTTTCCGGAACCTGATTTGCCAAGTACCACCAGGTTTTCACCATTTAATAGCTTTAAAGAAACGTTTTTAAGCACCTCCTGCGTGCCAAATGATTTCCTGAGATTATTAACCTCAATAACCGGCTCGTCCTTCTTCATAATGATACTTTCAGCGCTGTTTTTAAAACTATTCATTCCTAAATCCTTAGTCCACTCCGAAAAGTCTCATAAAAAACATATTTTAGCTAAAACCCAGTTTATCAGCCACTTGAATTGCCCGGCCTTAAGGCCGGGGCAATTGATAATCAATCGATAGCATTATTAAAACATCAGAAGCAGCCTCAATTTTCAAATTTTCAAATTTTCAAATCCTCACATCATCATATCCGTAATCTGCACCGCAATCATATCAACGATGATCACCAGGAGCGATGCCAGTACCACGGCCGAATTTGCGGCAACACCCACACTTTCTGTTCCGCGTCCCGCATTGTAACCTTTATAGCATCCGACCACGCCGATCACGGCCCCGAAAAAGAACGATTTTATAACTGCCGGAAATAAATCCATGAAATGAACGTGCCCGAATGCCTGGGAGAAAAACAAAAAAAATGATACATCTCCTTTGATATTCGCACCTCCCCAACTCCCCAGGATGCCAAGTGCATCAGCATATAAAATAAGTAAAGGAATCATCAGCGTTGCAGCCAATACCCTGGTGACAACCAAAAACCTGATTGGATTGGTGGAAGATACCTCCATGGCATCAATCTGTTCGGTAACTTTCATGGATCCCAATTCGGCTCCCATACCCGAACCGATTTTACCGGCACAGATAAGCGCCGTGATCACCGGCCCCATTTCCCTGATAAGCGAAATGGCTACCATGCCGGGAAGCATTGTAACAGCTCCAAAATCAACAAGTACCGGGCGCGATTGAATTGTAAGTACAACACCCATAATGGCCCCGGTGATGGATACCAGCGGTAGGGATTTGTAGCCGATCTGGAAACACTGGCGCAGAAATTCTTTAAATTCAAAATCACGCGAAAAGGTCTCTTTCGCGATGCGTGTTGAAAAAAAGAAAACATCGGCCAGATCTGTTAAAAAGTTACCTGCTTTGGCAGTTTTTGCCATTGTCTTTTCGCTGATCCTTACCGATTGTTTTGTTGCAAATCCTTTTACCTTGATAACAGGATTAAATTTCTTCATTTTTACGATCTCTTTGCTTGTTGCAAAATTAGGTGCATCAATCTCCGTAATCCTTACATAACTTTTTAAATATGTTACATGATTCACACTTTACAGAAGGTTTTCTCATGATAAGCAGGTTTAACATGCTATTCATTTTTCTTTATTCATTTTTCACTGGCAATTATCCATTGTAAGCTATTCATTGGGTTAACGACTAATGTAAAATGAAAACCGATGAGTGAAGATTGAATAATGAAAAACTAATAGTTT
>CAISJJ010000244.1 GCA_903885595.1 uncultured Bacteroidales bacterium | reverse complement strand
CTTTAGAACCTAAAGCAAGCTGATAGGTTAGTTTTCCTTCACGCACCTGGAAGTCCATAGGCGCTACCATTACCATGGTGGCCACAAGTGCAACCAGAAGCGCTAGTAACCGTATATCGGCCTTTAGCCCTTTACTACTGAATTTTAGTTTAATGAGTACTCTACTCAACCCGGTAAGGGTTGCCTTGAAATTGCGTTTTGCAAAACCTAGCATGCCCTCACCACCTTTTTATGTAAAGGTACGTTTTACATCCCAGTAACCACTATCTATTGAATAGAGGCTTATCTTAATAGTCAAGCATACACAAGATGCTACAAGGCATAAAAATCTAATCAGTTATGTTGTTTAATTTGACAAATTAAACATACGGCCGTGTGTCGAATATTTTCCGGTATCATATTTTTTCTTTTAATGATCATATTTCCTTATTATATCAGCGCCCAGGTAAAAACAGGAGCCGATCAGCAAGAATTATATTATCCGACGCTTAAGGAAAAACGGATCGCGATCGTCGCCAACAATGCTTCGGTCACCGGCGGGATAAATATAGTAGATGCGCTTGTCAGGGATAGCATGATCGTAAGCCGGATATTTTCGCCTGAACATGGCTTCCGGCTGAATGCAGAGGCGGGAGAGCTGGTTGTCAACCAGGTTGATTCAGCCACCGGCATCCCGGTTGTTTCATTGTATGGAAAACACAAGAAACCAATGGCCGGCGACCTGGCCGGCATTGATGTGATTTTATTTGATATCCAGGATGTCGGGGTGCGTTTTTATACTTATATTTCAACGCTTGCCTATGTGATGGAGGCCTGCGCTGAGAACAGCATCCCTTTAATCGTGCTCGACCGGCCTAATCCGAATGGTTTCTATATTGACGGACCGGTACTGGAAAAAAAATATTACTCGTTCGTGGGCCTGCACCCGGTTCCGGTAGTGTATGGCATGACCATCGGAGAGTATGCCCGGATGGTGAATGGCGAAAAATGGTTGAAAAACGGGTTACAATGTTCGCTCCGGGTGGTTCCCCTGGCGAATTATACGCATCAGACCCGTTATCTTTTGCCGGTCAGGCCTTCCCCTAACCTCCCGAACCAAAATGCCATTTACCTTTATCCCTCGCTTTGTTTTTTTGAAGGAACCGTGATCAGCATAGGTCGGGGAACGGATTTTCCTTTTGAAGTTTATGGCCACCCGGAGATGAAAACCGGATCATTTACTTTTGTACCCAGGAGCATGCCGGGAATAAGTCTGCATCCTCCCTGTGAAGGGCTCACCTGCCGGGGATCTGATCTGCGCGGATATACACTGAAAAACCCCGAATGTGTAGCTATGATAAAACTGGAGTGGCTGCAGGAGGCTTACCGCGATTGGCAAGGCAAACCGGGGTTCTTTAACGATTATTTCAACAAGCTGGCCGGTAATTCAAGATTGCAAAAACAGATTATTCTTGGTAAATCAACACAAGAGATCAGGGAAAGCTGGAAATCTGGAATCGAAAAATTTAAGAAGATCCGGATGAAGTATTTGCTTTACGAATAGATGGAGAGGGCGTAGAGAGATGTAATTCAAAATTCAAAATTCAAAAGTCAAAAGTCAAAATTCAAAATGCAAAAGTCAAAATGCAAAATGCAAAATGAAAAATGAAAAATGCAATTTAAAATTCGTAATTCGTAATTTATTTCCTCCCCGGATAAACTTTCAGTCCCTCTTCCATGCATTTCATGGCTGCCACCAGGTCGGGGACGTTTAACACGTAACTGATACGCACTTCATCCTTACCACGGCCGGGGGTGGAATAGAAACCGGTTGCCGGGGCGAGCATCACGGTTTGTCCCTGGTAATTGAAATCCTCGAGCAGCCATTGGCAGAACTTATCGGAATCGTCGATGGGCAACCGGGCCACGGCATAGAATGCACCTCCCGGGTTGGGGCAGAAGCAGCCCTGCATTTTATTGATCGACTGAACCACGATGTCGCGGCGTTTAACATATTCGGCAAGTACCTTTACCAGGTAGCTGTCGGGGGTGTTCACCGCTTCTTCGCCGGCAATCTGGCCGAAAGTTGGCGGACTCAACCGAGCCTGGGCAAATTTCATCGCGGTGCTGATGATCTCTTTGTTCCGTGAGATCATGACCCCGATACGAACACCGCAGGCGCTGTATCGTTTTGAAATTGAATCGAGCAAAACAACATTCTGATCAATTCCTTCCAGGTTCATTACAGAATAGTGCTCTTTGCCGTCATAGCAGAATTCCCGGTAAACTTCATCGGCGAAGAGATAGAGATCATGCTTTTTAACGATGTCGCGCAAAAGTTCCAGTTCTTCCTTCGAATAAAGATACCCGGTCGGATTATTCGGGTTGCAAACCATAATTGCCCTGGTGCGTGGCGTAATCGCCGCTTCAACGGCACTCATGGGAGGAAGACCGAAGCCATCTTCAATAAATGATTCGATAGGTTTAACAACAACACCGGCAGCTACGGCAAAGCCATTGTAGTTGGCGTAAAATGGTTCAGGTATGATGATCTCATCACCCGGGTTCAAACAGGTCATCATCGCGAAGAGAATCCCTTCAGAACCCCCGGTTGTGACAATCATCTCCTCAGGAGAAACAACAATACCAACCCTCTGATAATACTCGGCCAATTTTTTCCGGTAGGAGAGAATCCCTGCCGAATGGCTGTATTCAATCACTTTCAGGTCGGTGTTCCTGATTTTTTCCATGACATTCGGCGGGGTTTCGATATCAGGTTGCCCGATATTAAGGTGATATACCTTGATCCCCTTCTTTTTTGCAACATCTGAAAATGGAACAAGTTTGCGGATCGGGGAAGGTGGGCAGGCCTGGCCGCGTTGCGAAATGGTTGGCATAATTTTATTTTTTATTGAATTGGCATTGCGGGAATCCGTTGGTTGTTAAAGGGCTGAGGCGGGAAGTTGGAAGTTACTTCGCATTTCGCATTTCGCATTTCGCGTTAAGCATTTTGCATTTTGCATTTTGCATTTTTGAACTTTGATCTATTTACTTATCGGTGTCGCTCCCTGATCCCCGGTTTTCTCGGGCAGTGTGGTGGCTGGTTTTGCAACAACAGTTCCTTTGATCTGTAAAACCACACGTGAAGTTTTGCCGTTTGAGGTAACAGTCACAGTTTTGTTGATGGGGCCTATATTATTTGTATTATAGGTTACTTTGATCACATCGCTTTTACCGGGAAGAATAGGTTCCTGCGGCCAGGTGGGGACAGTACAGCCACATGACGACTGAGGCCTTGATAAAATAAGGGGTTCCTTTCCCGTATTGGTGAATTTGAATTCACAAGTACCATCAGCTCCTTGTGTAACAGTTCCATAATCATGAACGGTTTTCACGAATGTAATCTCAGCCGCATTCGGATTTGAAGGTTGCTGGGCTGCATCCTGGGCCATTACTGAAAAGGAGGTAAACGCAAACAATACCAACGAAAAAATAAGCTTTTTCATAATGAAATTTAATTTTATTATTGATTTATATTGCAGGTTAGATTGCGCACAAAAATACAAATTAATTGTCGATAAAATTTGGTAGAAATATCAATTATAAAAAATAGTATCTTTGCACGTTTTTAAAACTTAACCTATTGACAGAGCCAGTTCAAAAGATTAAGGAGCTTGACGGAAAACAGCTATACTACTCGTTTCTTGCCGGCGCTCAACGGATTTTCGAACATCAAAAACTACTCAATAAAATAAACGTTTTTCCGGTTGCCGACGCCGATACCGGAACGAATCTTGCTTCCACGATGCGCTCCATAATGGACGCTATCATACCGACCGATAACCTGAAGCAAACGGCCGTGGCCCTTGCCGATGCAGCGCTTGTTGGCGCCCGGGGTAATTCCGGGATCATATTTGCACAGTTCCTCTACGGATTCAGCAATGAAATAAAGTCAAACGCCACGATCGACATTCAATCGTTTGCTGAAAGCATGAAAAAAGCTGTAGCCTACGCCTATGACGCTATTGCCAACCCGGTTGAAGGAACGATCCTTACAGTTATCAAAGCCTGGGCTGATTACATTTACTTGCTGAAGGATCAGTACGATGATTTTATAAAGTTATTGGTTGCTGCTTACGGCAAAGCGCTTGAATCCCTGGCTGCCACCACCAAAAAGCTGGAAGTTCTTGCCCGGGCGCATGTTGTGGATGCCGGCGCCAAAGGGTTTGTTTACTGGCTCGAAGGGATCAAGGATTTTTTCACCCTGGGAGCTGAAAAGTCATTAAGACGTTCAGTGGAAGTTGTCGCTGACGCGGATGAAGCGGTTGACATGCCCCATGATGTGATCACCTTCAGGTTTTGCACCGAGGCACTGATCAATGGCCAGGATCTTGATAAGCATAAAATGCGGAATTACATCCAGCATTGCGGCGACTCGATTGTTGTGGCCGGATCGCCCCAGAAAGTAAGGGTGCATATTCATACGGATTTCCCGGCAGAGGTTTTTTCACAGTTGCAGCAGTTTGGAAGCATCACCTACCAAAAGGTGGATGATATGGTGATGCAGAACGAGATACAGTTTAACCGTATTTCCGATATTGCCCTTGTTACCGACTCATCCTGTGATCTTCCCAAAGACATTATTGATAAATACCAGATCCACGTCGTGCCGTTATCGGTGCATTTTGGGGAGACTTACTTCCTCGACCGGCTGACGATCAATCCCCCGCAGTTTTATGCGATGCAGGAAAAATCGGAGGTGAATGCTTCGTCGGCACAGCCTGCTTCCAAGGAGTTTCAGAATAAATACGAATACCTTGCTACCCATTATAAATCGATCATCGGAATTCATATCAGCCAGGCTTTGAGCGGAACCTGTTCGAGCAGTGAAAAGGGTTCGAAGGATGTGATTTCCAGAACCGGATCCAGGATTGATGTTGTGAATTCAAAAACGCTTACCGGCGGCCTCGGACTGATCGTCCTGCGGGCAGCCCGCGCACTCCAGGATGGGGCTACCCACGAGGAGGTGATGCGGAAAATGGAGGAATGGAGAGATAAGGCGAAGGTTCGCGTGAGTGTGGTGACGTTGAAATATATCGTCCGCAGCGGCAGGGTTAGCCCTTTGAAGAGTTTCGTGGCAAAAATGCTTGATCTGAAGCCGGTCATTGAAATTGACAGGGAAGGCAAGGCAAACCTTTTCTCCAAGTCATTTACTGAAAAGGGCGGCAGGAAAAAATTGATGAAAAATATAACCGAGATTACAAAGGGTAAAAAAGTCTGGGAATATGCAATCACCCATGCCAATAATGCCCCGGCTGCACAATGGTACGCTGAGCAGATGGAAAATCTGACAGGAAAGAAACCTGTATTTATTGATCATGCCTCTCCGGCCATTGCCGCCAATGTCGGACCGGGGATTGCCTGTATTTCGCTGATGCTGGAATAAGCTGGTAAGTTGGTAAGCTGGTAAGCTGGTAAGCTGGTAAATATATGAACGTGTGATGCGGATCGTTTCTTAAAATCGTATATTGTCAATCGTAAATCGTATATCGTAAATCGTAAATTCTTTTTCTTTGCTTGATTTTCAAAATATTATTCTCGAGGTTGCGCTGGTCATTGGTTTGTATATGACGATTATTTTTATTCTTGCGGTGATCAGGAAGGATAATTCGATTGTGGATGTGGCATGGGGTGCGGGTTTCATCATTGTCACCGTATATTCGATCATACAATCAGGGCAGGTTGATCTCCGGAAAATGATTGTCAGTCTGTTGGTGCTGCTTTGGGGATTGCGACTCTCTTTTCACATCTATGTCAGAAACAGCGGAAAAGGGGAGGACTTCCGTTATAAAGCCTGGCGTGATAACTGGAAGTTTTTCTACGTTCG
>CAISJJ010000243.1 GCA_903885595.1 uncultured Bacteroidales bacterium | reverse complement strand
GTTTTCCAGGCTTTCCCTGGTAACCTGGTCATCTTCAATAATTGCGATAGATATCATAAAGCAAAAATCAGTCAAAAAAGAGAACAAGTCAATAAGACAAAAGTCGTATTTTACTTAATTCAACCCTTCTCCCTGAGGAGAAGAGGCCGGGGGATGAGGTGCTTCATCGGACGGGAAATGTCAGCCTGATCAGGGTTCCCTGGTTCTGGCCGGAGCTGATCTCGAAATCACCCCCGATATCTTTCATCCGCTGGTTCATGTTCCTGAGCCCGTTTCCCCAGTTTTGCTTTTCCTTGACAGAAAAACCTATTCCATTATCAGATATTTCAAAATCGGCCAACCGATCTCTGATATTCATGGAGAGCCTCACGGTGGTTGCTTTTGAATACTTCGATATGTTGGCAGTGGCCTCCTTTACCACCAGGAAAAGATTCCTCCGGTATTCATCGCTGACAGCATTTGCGGGGATTTCATCCGGGAATTCAATGTTCACATCGATCTCGTTTGTTTCGAGATATTCGGTGACAAACCTCCGGATGTAAGCCAGCAGGCTGTCGAGGTTGTCTTTTTGCGGATTCATGGTCCAGATGATCTCCCCGATACTCCCCAACACCTTTTTACCCGCCTCAGAAATATATCGCAGCTTTTCCTGCTGGTCTTTGTTGCTGTTCGGTGCATTATGCAGGAGCTGGCTGACAATCGTGATCCGGTTAAGTTCAGCCCCGATGTCATCATGCAGTTCGCGGGCGATGCGGTTTCGTTCATTGACGATCAGCCTGATTTTTTTCCGCTGGTTTTCAAGGGTGGTGCGGATTGCAGCCCAGAACCCTGCAAGGATGACCAGAATATAACCGGCATACGCCCACCAGGTTTTCCACCATGGCGGGCGGATGGTAAAGGTATAATTGAACTCTTTGCTCCAGTAGCCTTCGCTGTTCATAGCCTTCACCTTAAAAGTATAAGTGCCATGGGGAATGTTGCCATAAGGGGCTTCGGCGCGGGTGGTCAGGGCGCTCCAGTCTTCATCCAGGCCATCCAGCTTATACCGGTATTGCACCAGCGTATTGAGTTTCGGGGTGATACCATTATAATTAAAGGTGATGTAGTTATTCTGGTAGGCGAGGCTAAGATTCAAAGGATAGGCGTACCACATCGCCAGACTGTCAAACTTAAAATTGCTGAACCTGACGCCGTTCCCCAATACAAAACTGGTATCTTTCCGCTTTTCCAGTTTAATCCATGGAATAATTTCATGGTAGACCTGGATGCCGGTCAGCTGCATGGATGGTGCAGTGGTATCCGTGACATCCTTCGTGGGATAATATGCTGTAAGCCTGTCGGATGAAGAGATCCAGATGGTCCCCTGGTCGTCTTCGCAAATGGGTCCGTTGCAACCCCATCCTGAAAAACCATCTTCGGGATTGAAGTTTCTGAATAAAACAGGCTGATTTTCAGGTCTGTAACCTCCTCCTTTTATCAATTTCTCCAGGTTTCCGGCGGGCAGGATGCTTAAACCATTGCCGCATGCGAAACAGAAATTACCGCTTTTATCCTGCAGCATCCCGTTTACCGTGTTATATTTCAGCCCCTGCTGTTCAGTGATAAAGAGAAAGGACTTCCCGTCATATCGAACCGCCCCGGCACCAACCGTGCAAAACCAGAGGTAATTGCTCTTATCCTGGTAAATGGAATAAACAGGTTTATTGCAAAAGCCCTCTTTTTCAGTAAAATGAGTGAACGATTTGCCATCGTAACGCATAACGCCCCCGTACCTGCTGCCAAACCACAGGATTCCATTGTTGTCAATAAAAGCACTCAGGATGGTATTGTCGCTCAGCCCTTCGTTTTTCGTATAATTTGTAAATGATTTTCCGTCAAACCGGCATAAGCCGGCGCCCTGGGTTCCCAGCCATATATTCCCGCTTCTGTCTTCTACAATGCTCTCGAGGAAACGATCCGGCAGACCCTGGTTCTTACCAAAATGCCGGAAGGAATTCCCGTCATAACTGATAACACCGGCTCCAGATGTGGCAAACCAGATGGTCCCTGTTTTATCCTGGATGATATCTACAACGGGATGATTGACAAAACCTTCCTTATTGGAAAAATGTGTCATGGATTTACCATCGTACAGGTCCACCCCGCCGAAGTTGGTTCCAAACCACATGTTCCCGTTTTTATCTTTCAGCATACTCCAGATTTCATAATCACTCAATCCATCCCTGACGGTATAATGGGAAAAACAATTATCGTTATACCGCATCAAAACATCTGTTCGTCCTCCTCCAACCCAGATATTACCCGATTTATCATTAAAAAGTGCATTCGCCTCGGCATCAACAAGGTCTCTTTGGTTCGTATAACGGGTAAAACTTTTGCCGTCGAAACGGCATAAACCTCCCGCCTTGGTTGCAAGCCAAAGGTTCCCGGAATCATCCTCGGTCATATCCCATATGCCACCAACAAGCGCTTCCTTCCCGGCAAAACATGAAAATGTTTTTCCATCATAACAGGTGATGCCGGCATCATTTCCCAACCAGATATTTCCTTTCCTGTCAACTAACATCCGCTGGATCCCATTATTGATCAGGCCTTCCTTTGTAGTAAAATGGCTAAACTTTTTCCCGTCATAGCAATACAAGCCGGTTGAAGAACCAAACCAAAGGTTCCCGTTTTTATCCTGGACTATCGCCATGAACATCCCATTACCGAGTCCCTGGGCTGCATTAAACAGCGTGAAGGTTTTACCATCGTACCTGGTAATATTGCCATAGACTCCTGCAAACCAGATATTCCCGCTTTTATCCTCGAGCAAACACTGAATATAATTTGAGGGTAATCCGGTCTCTTCTGTAAAATTCGTTAACTGTTTTCCATCATAACGGCTCAGGCCACCCGCGGTCCCAAACCACATGTTCCCTTTTTTATCCTGTATAATGCCTGCAACAAAGGATCCGGCAAGCCCGTCCCTTCTGCTGAAGTGGCTGCGGAACCTGCCGTCCATACGGGAAACTCCGGCTTCCGTGCCAACCCAGATGTTCCCGCTGTTGTCCTTCATGATGCAATTGATGATGACCAGGTTCATTCCCCTGAGTTTTATAAAAGAACTGCCGGGTTGGGGGAAATTGTCCTGAAAATAGTTATCCTTCACCTGCGAGATCCTGGGAATTACAGCCACCACCGAACTGTCGGTAACAGGTGTTGTTTTGGGGAGTGGATAACCATCTTGGCCCGGGGTGTAAATTTCCGGTGTTCCAGCCACAACTACTTTTGGCGCCCCGGCAGGAATTACATTGGTGTTGGTTAACACCATGTCGGTTTTGACCGCTTTTTTAATTATTGGTTTGCCGGCCGGTACCACGGTGGGCTTGGCCATACTGTCTTTCGGCACAACATAGCCCCTGGCTTCGGTTACTTTTGGTGAAAAAAGATTGGCGATTTTATGCTCTGGTGAACGGTGGCAGGCGGTCAGGAAAAGAAACAAAACACTGCTGAACAATAGTACATTTCTCATTTGTAAAACTTTGGCTTTCAAATTGAGTGCAGATCTCATTATGCTTTTTGCGGTTAATCCGAGGGTGTCAATGCACCGGGTTCAGCTCAATGATTTATCCATGAATCTAAAAATACCAAACAAAAATATAAAATTAGTTTTCATTTTCCATCTTGTTTTGATTAATTGTGAAAATGATAACGGATTCATTGGAGAGCTAGTGGACAAATAGCAAGTGGGTAGGTGATTTAGTGACAATTCGACGAGATTTTTGCACTTCATCATGGATGTTCGTCTTCCTTCGCTTTAGTGTTATTAATTAACTTTTAGTCGTAATTTTGGAGTCATGATTTCTTGCAGACTTGCAGATTTATGCAGAAATTAATTTTCATCTTTTCATATAACCAACTAATTATAATTATTTTATGGAAAACTTCATTGCATATAACCCCACAACTCTTCATTTCGGGAAAAACATTCTGACGTCTTTGGTGACTACACTGAAAGAATACGGCAACCGTGTAATGCTCATTTACGGAAAAGGCTCTGTTAAAAAAAGCGGCCTCTATGACCGGATTATGGCAGACCTGAAAACCCAGGGTTTTGAAGTTTGTGAATATGGGGGAATAAAACCCAATCCGGTAATCGGGGATGTAGATGCAGCTGCAGAAATAGGAAGGCAACAGAAGGTTGACGTTTTACTTGCCGTTGGCGGTGGAAGTGTCATCGATTCGGTAAAAATCATTTCGGTAACCATCCCGGTTGATCACGGGGGATGGGATTTCTTTACAGGGAAAGCAAAACCTGTAAAGGCTATCCCTTTCATTGCAATTCCGACACTTGCAGCAACCGGCTCGGAGATGAACCCGTTTGCCGTGGTTTCCAACCACGCCGAGGGACTAAAAGCAGCATTTGGAGGACCCCTGACATTTCCCAAACATTCATTCCTTGATCCTGCATTGACACTGACTGTTCCAAAAAATCACACTGCATATGGCATTGCAGACCTGATCGCGCACTGTTTTGAAGCCTGGTTTGGCATCGGGGAAACCTCCCTCACCGACCGGTTTGTCCTCTCTATTATTAAGGAAGCGATGGATTACGGACCAAAGTTACTTGATGATCTGCACAATTACGAGTACCGTGAAAGGATCATGTTTGCCGCAACCATGGCGCTGAACGGGATGACCATGTATGGCCGTTCCACGGGCGACTGGGGCGTGCACAGCACCGGTCATTGTCTTTCTTTACTTTATGATGTACCTCATGGCGCATCCCTCACCATTGTTTTTCCGGCCTGGATGCGTCACTTCAAGGGTCAGATTGGTAATCGCATTGCACAACTGGGCTCCGGATTATTCGGCGAACCACTTACGGCCGATGAATCTATCGACCGTATCGAAGCCTTCTTTAAATCGCTCGGATGCCCGATCCGCTTATCGGATATGAATATTCCGGGCGACCATCGCCAGCCACTTTTCGAATCAATGGTTCATAGCAAAGTGAATGGGGGAAATGTGAAGATGAAGGAGGAGGATTATAAAGCTTTGATTGAGTTGTATTTGTAGGAAATACCTCACCCCCCTGACCCCCTCTCCGCACGGAGAGGGGGAAATCACCTGATTCTTTTTAAACGACTTAAATATGCCATATATTAAGACCAGTTATCGAAATGATTTTTATTATGGAGCTTCGAAGGAATTGATCGAATTGGCGAAGGAATTCCGAAAAACACAAACAGAGGCTGAGAAAGTACTTTGGAATGCTTTGCGAAACCATGGTTTTGCAAACCTGAAGTTCAGGAGACAACACCCGGTCAGATGGTTCATTGCCGATTTTTATTGCCATGATTTCAAACTGGTAATTGAAGTAGATGGTGGGATTCACAACAATGGTATTCAATCAGAACATGATGAAAACCGGACATCTGAACTTGAAGAATTAGGGATTCAGGTCATCCGTTTTTCAAATGAAGATATCCTAAATAATATTGAATCTGTTCTTCGGCAAATTCAACAAACCATTCTAAGATCATCCTCCCCCTCTCCGGGCGGAGAGGGGGCAGGGGGGTGAGGTATTTCATACAAAATGGGGCCGGGGGGGGGCGAGGTGTTCTCAACAAATCGCCCTAAGATTTAGCTTTCTCAGCCTGGGCGCAAATTTCGAAGTGAAACCCACAACTCCTAAGGTCATGATACCCCCGAAGATCACAGAGGGAATCAATCCCATGAGTTTTGCCGCCACGCCCGATTCAAAGGAGCCTATTTCATTTGATGAACCGATGAAAATAGCGTTAACAGAGGCTACGCGGCCGCGCATTTCGTCGGGAGTGAGCAATTGCATCACCGTTGAACGGATGATTACGCTGATGTTGTCGAACATCCCGCTCAGCATCAGCAATCCCATCGACAAATAGAAATTTCGTGACAGGGCAAAGCAGATGATGCTCAGTCCAAAGCCGGCGACACCAATCATCAGGTATCTTCCGGCATGGACCATCGGAGGCCGGTGCGCCATAACCAGCGACATAGCGACAGCGCCAACCATAGGAGCTGCACGCAAAAATCCAAGTCCTTGTGGGCCAACCAAAAGCACTTCAGCTGCGAAGATCGGAAGCATGGCAACGGCCCCTCCGAAAAGCACGGCAAACATATCGAGCGACATGGCGCCAAGCAATACCTGGTTATTAAAGACAAATTTCAGTCCCGATGAAAGGCGCTGGAATAAGGTTTCGCCGGTTTCCGGTTGTGGCACCGGACGGTTCTTTACAATGCCCAGCAAAGTCAATGCAATAAGCAGAAAGAAAAGAACTCCCAAATAGGCAATTCTCACCCCGAAAAATCCATAGATCATTCCCCCCAGTGCCGGACCGGTAATGGCCGCCACATGCCACATGGTACTGTTCCATGTAGAGGCATTGGTATAGAGATGTCGTGGTATCAGTTGCGACATCATCGCGATAATCGAAGGATACAGAAATGCCCGTGAAACTCCAGAAATCATTACAACAAGGTAGATCGGAAAAACCCCAAGCACAGCAATGATTCCAATGGATTTGATGGAAAAAAGGAAAAGCAGTGTCGTTCCAACAAGGAATAACAATGTAAACCAAACAATAATCCGTTTTCTGTTGTAACGATCAGCAGCATGTCCGGCAAAGAGCGCTGTCGCAATATTCGGCAGTGCCTCTGCGAGTCCGATCAGTCCAAGCGCAAGAGGATCCTTGGTTAGTTCATACATCTGCCAGCCCACAATAAGACCCTGCATCTGAAAGGCAATGGTTGTGAAAAACCGGAATGTCAGGAACAACCTGAAATCGCGTACCTTCAGCACTGCATATGCATCGTGCTTCCCAGTGGTTAATTCATTGTTCATCCCCCTTTGTTCCCTTTCAATTCATCCAGACTGCCTGATCATTTTCTTCATTCTGAAACCGTCATTATTCCTGGCCGATTTCTATGCTAGTTTCCATTGCAAAAAACCCGGCTTGAAGACCGGGTTTTTAATTGATTTAAAAAGTTGCTTATTCTTCGTCTTTTTCCTGGTCTTCATATGCCTTGAGCAACTTATCCTGGATATCACCCGGAACCTGTGCATACTCTGCATACTTCATATTATAGGTTGCACGGCCACTGGTTATCGAACTCAGGGCTGTTGAATACCGGTTCATTTCTGCCAGTGGCACCCTGGCCATGATTTTCTGATAGTTGCCTTCGCTATCCATCCCCATGATAACTGCACGACGGCCTTGTAAGTCGGTCATGACTTCACCCATTTTATCTTCCGGAACAATAACCTCCACGTCATAAATCGGTTCAAGGATTTTCGGGCCTGCGTTTTTGAATGCTTCACGGAAAGCATTACGACCAGCCAGTTTAAACGAAATTTCATTGGAGTCAACCGGATGCATCTTGCCATCATAAACATTGAAAACAATATCACGGGCATACGAACCGGTTAACGGACCCTCCTCCATTTTTTCCATAACTCCCTTGAGAATGGCAGGCATGAACCGTGCATCAATGGAACCTCCAACGATACAGGTATTCATCTGCAATTTTCCACCCCAGTCAAGGTCGATCACATCACGTCCGCGAATCGGAAATTCGGTTTGCTCTGTCATCCCTTCACGATAGGGTTGAATCATCATGTGCACTTCGCCAAACTGGCCAGAACCTCCCGATTGCTTTTTATGGCGATATGTGGCTTTTGCAGATTTGGTGATAGTTTCACGATACGGAATTCGCGGGGCATAAAATTCCATTGGGATTTTCTCAAGATTTTCCACATGCCATTTGGCCAGGTTCAGGTGAAGCTCTCCCTGTCCCTGCAGGATCATCTGCTTCAGCTCGCGTGAATATCCCATGATCAGGGTAGGATCCATCTTGGCAAGTTCGTTCAGAATGCTGTTGATTTTTTCATCATCGGCAGTGTTTTTTGCCTTGACTGCGGTTCTGAACTTAGGATCAGGATAGGTGATGGGTTCAACCACATCATCCGGATTTTTAAGCGAATTCAGGGTGTTATTGGTAAAAGAATTTTTTAATTTGATCGTGGCGCCAAGATCTCCGGCTACCATTTTTTCGACCTTCTCTCGGTTCTTGCCATTGATCACAAAAAGCTGGGAAAGACGCTCTTTAGACTGGCGAACCGGATTGACCATATCCATAGCTTCCGTAATCTCTCCTGCATAGACTTTGAAATAGGAAATTTCTCCAAGGTGTTGTTCGATGGCCGTCTTAAAAATAAAAGCAGAGGTGGGATCTGTTGATTTGCATTTTAACAGCTTTCCCTCCTTGGTTTTAATGCCAGGCATTTCATTGGGAGCGGGAACACTTCCTGCAATAAATTCGAGCAAGCGTCCAACGCCCATATCGTGCTTGGCACAGGTGCATAAAACCGGAAAAATGGTCCGGTTGATCAGACCTGTTTTCATAGCTTGCAGCATCTGTTCTTCTGTCAAGGTACCTTTATCAAAAAAAATCTCCATCAGCTCTTCATCCTTTGATGCAAGCTCTTCCATCAGCGCCGCATACATCTCTTCGGCCTTGTCCTTTTCGCTTGCAGGAATGTCGGAAATCTCTGGTTTGCCTCCGCCGGAAGCAAACTTATACTGTTTCATTTTCAATAGATCAATGATCGTATTGAAGCCTGAACCGGCGTTCACAGGGTATTGCATCAGGGTGACATTCTTGCCAAACTGAGCCCTCATTTGACGAAGGGTTTCATCAAAATTGGCATTTTCCTGGTCAAGATGGTTCATCACGAAAATAACCGGTGTATTGGCGCGGGTGGCGTACCGCCAGGTTATCTCAGTGCCAACCTCCACGCCGTTCTGGCCATTGACAAGCATCACGGCTGTATCAACCACGCGAAGTGCTGAAATCACCTCGCCGCAAAAATCATCGAAACCAGGTGTGTCAATGATATTGATCTTCTTATTGTCACACAATGTATACAGTATCGTTGCGGAAACAGAATTCTGACGCTCCAATTCAATGGGACGATAATCGGAAACCGTGTTCTTGTCTTCTACTGATCCCCTGCGGCTGATTATGCCCCCCTCAAACAGCATTGCCTCGGCTAAAGTTGTTTTTCCTGATTTTGCCCCTCCTATGAGGGCGATGTTGCGGATTTCGTTGGTTTGGTATACCTTCATGGCAGCTAAGTAATATTATAAGTTTCTGAAAATTATTGTTTTCGTGAAAGGGCGACAAAATTAGAAATATTTATGCAATTAACCAAGCACCTTAATGAATGACAAATGACAAATGACTAATTAAGAATCAATCTATTATAACTGAGATGTCTCACCGCTAACCCCTCTCCCCCGCAAGAGGGGGGTCAGGTATCCGGAAAATAAACTGTCTCCCTCTCTCCGGGTGGAGAGGGGGTCAGGGGGTGAGGCACGACTCAGATGTGCTTCACTTCAGCCCTGATTTTTTCCCAGCGTTCGGCTGGCATTTTCGATCCGATAAATTCGATGACATTGCCGGCAAGCACGGAACCCAGTTCCCCGCATTTTTGAATGGGCATGCCATTGGAATGCCCGTATAAAAATCCCGAAGCATAAAGATCTCCGGCACCAGTGGTATCAACCGGCGTGACTTCGATGATGCCAATGGTGAAAATATCAGAACCGGACTTAACAAGCGATCCGCTGCTTCCTGTTTTAACCACGGCAATATCAACCATTTCGCTCAATTTGAGTAAGGCTTCCTCGGGTTCCAGTCCGGTCAGGGCCCTTGCTTCATCTTCATTCGCAAATACAATATCAACATAATCATTGATGATCGACAGCAGAAAGTCTTTGTTCGCCTCTACCACATTATAACTGGCCATGTCAAGTGAAACAATTAGTCCGTTTTCCTGAGCCAGCTCAACAGCACGGCGGATCAACTCATGGTTCTGCACCAAATATCCCTCTATGTGAAAATACGAATACCCCTTGAAGATACTTGATTGGTCGTTGGTCATTTGTAATTTGTCATTTAAAATCCGGGGTTCCAGGTGCACTGCTGCAAGTTCAATTGCTGCGCCAAGAAAAGTTGCAAAAGTACGCTCTGAATCGGGTGTGACCAGTGCAACGGCTCGCCCGGTTTCCTGCCTGCTGTGTATCATATGAGGGTCAACGCCTGCCTGGATAAGGTCACGTACAAAAAAACCGCCAAGTTCATCCTCACCAACAACACCCAGGTACCCGGTTTGAGCCCCAAGCATTGCCAAACCATGGATGGTATTTGCTGCAGATCCACCGGCAGAAAGACTTTTCTGATAATCTTTCAATGCAGCAAGAACTACATTGCTGCGCTCCATGTCTACCAACTGCATGCTTCCTTTAGGCAATGCCAGAAGTTCAAGAATATTGTCGCTTTCCAGCGGGATCATAATGTCAACAAGGGCATTTCCCATGCCAAGAATCTTTTTCATCTGTTAAAGTTTTGTTTTATAACTGTTCACACCAGATATCCATTGTTGACATTCACCTGTCGTTTTAAGATCAGCATGCCCGGAGATTTCAGTTATCCTCTTTAGTGACTGCAAAGTTATAAATTATCCGGTTTCATGGCTATTTCAATAATCCAGCCTGGCCTTCCTATCAGCTTCACATTTTGTATCCCAAATGACTACAAAAGGAATAAATAAAGTAACAGATACTCATTCGCAAGCGAAAAATTGTAACCATATGTACATGAGCTCCGTACAAAACAGAAAACGAAAACATGAAAACGCGTATCATTTTATCATTCACCCTGATGATCTTTTTTTCACTCAGTGTAATGGCTGTTGACGATGATTGCCCATGCAGAAAGAAAAAAGTGGTTATTACCCGACAGGTGGTTCAGAAAAAAACCGCTGCCCCGGTAGTCAAGAAAATCTACCGAAATGTTTTGTTCGAAGAAATGCCCATTGTATATGAAAACCCTTGCAAGGGAAGCGCGAGAGAAAGGCAGAATTTAAAAGTCAGGATTATGCCAAACCCTGTTCTGAAATACATTAATGTGATTTATGATACCGAAAACGGTCAGAAAGTTAAAATCGAACTTCTGTCTTGCCAGGGTAAGTTGATCAAAACCCTGATGAATGAAGTCGTTTATGGTGAAGGAATCAAAGAAAGTACGTTTGATATAAATGGCCAGGTAAGCCGTGGAGATGCTTACGTAAGACTTACCTCAGGCGTGATTACCAAAATGGAAAAAATTTTTATTCTTTAGGGGGTTTATTTCATCTATTTACGTTTCATTGGTTTGAAAGGCTGCCTTCCTGGCAGTCTTTTTTTTCTTTTGTTGTAACAATTTTTCCTGTTTCCCGTTTTATTAAGTCTGAATATATTTTGTATGCATGTGCGTCAGTTGTTCTTTTTCCTTTTTATCTCACTCCAGGCATTCAACGGGTGCTCCCAAAATCCTGAAAATACATCAAAAAATAATCAAAACAATATGACTTTAAAACAGTTGACTCCAGAGGAAGCGCGGGTGATCGTACACAAAGGAACTGAGACCCCCTTCACGGGCAAATACGAGAAATACAACGAATCCGGTACTTATGTCTGTAAACGATGTAATGCTCCGTTGTACAGGTCCTCAGATAAATTCGATGCACATTGCGGCTGGCCCGCTTTCGACGATGAGATTGCCGGGGCCATAAAACGCATCCCTGATGCCGACGGAATGCGGACTGAAATCCTATGCGCTGCTTGTAACGCCCACCTGGGCCACATTTTTTCGGGGGAAGAACTTACTGATAAAAATATCCGCCATTGCGTAAATTCGATATCACTGGATTTTGTTCCTGCCGGTGAACCCGCCCTGACCGATACAGCCATATTCGCAGGAGGTTGTTTCTGGGGAGTTGAATATTATATGAAAAAAATCAAAGGGGTTATTTCAACAGAAGTCGGCTACACGGGCGGGAAGACCGAAAACCCAACCTACAAAGAGGTTTGCGCAGGGAATACTGGTCATTATGAAGCCATTGAGGTAATATTCGATCCTGGCCAGACATCCTATGAAGTCGTGGCAAAAATGTTTTTCGAAACCCATGACCCAACCCATTGGAACCACCAGGGGCCCGATTGGGGGGAACAGTATCGTTCGGCTGTATTTTACCGGAATGAACAGCAAAAAACAATCACTGAAAACCTGATCACACAATTAAAAGAAAATGGATTTAAGGTGGTAACTGAATTGTATCCGGCAAAAACATTTTGGAAAGCAGAGGATTATCACCAGGATTACTACGATCACAAAGGCACGGCCCCATATTGTCACGGGTATGTGAAAAGATTTTGAGAACGGGAGGTTGGTCTCGGGACACGGGACGAAAATCGGGATACGCGATATTGAAAATTATGGTTAAAGTTTATTGATTGAGCGCATTTATACCTGAAGAATTCAATATAGCAAGATGCTTCCTGTTTGAGTATACAGTTTCAATAATTCTTTCCGGCTCCGTAGGAGCCAAATCCTGGTAGCCAGTATGCCCCCACCCCGAGCTCAGCGCGCCGTAGGTGCGCAATGCATTTTGGATTTGATTCTCCGGGGAATAATTTCGCACCTACGGCGCGCATTGAAGAAGGTCTCTGCTACAAATGTTAACTTCACTGGTATAATTGCGCTCAATCAATAAAGTTTTTTGGATAACTCTGAAAGAATCGAAATTTTTAATTTTTAATTTATAATTCCCCATTGTTCTCCAAAAACCCCTCAATTACCTCCTCCTCCATTGTTTCGATCCGTTCGAAGTTTCCCCACCGGAAGTTTTTTCTTCTTCCATTGATATCCCATGAATATACATTGTGGAACATCTTCCCGAATCTCAGGTGAGTGGAATCATAATATTTTGCATAGGCAACCTGTTCACCGGTTTTAATATCGTTGCCAATAAATGAAAACTTCATGTGAAGCAATGTTTTATTGATCATTGCATCACGTATGGCAACGCGGAGGGGGAGCCCGGCCGGGTTGTCCAGGTTGATGTCGTAATAAAGTATCTTCTCCAGGTCTGGTAAATCCTCCTCAACACGAAAAACCCTGATCCTGGAATTGTTTTCGATGGTCCATGCCTCGAATTTACTTTTAAGGTCAATGATGTCCCGCCCTTTATTTCCAAGTCGTAACGATAATAAATATTGTTGTTTACGGTAACGGATGTATACTTTTTTTGTAGTAAAGATATCCTGTGGCCTTTTAATCACAAAATAAACCAGAAACCCGGAAAAAATGGAAGTGAAGAAAAGGGAAATGGTCGATTGGATCATCACTATTTGCCGTCCAAGCTGTGTAATGGGGTGAATATCGCCAAACCCTATTGTGTGAAATGATACAATACTGAAATACACAGCCTTTTCGAAGTTGATCTGGTTTGCCTTGGGATCTCCAATGGTTTTGGAATAGGGTGTCATTTCAATGCTTCCGGTCAAATAGTAGATCCAGGCAAAACCAAAAATAAAGATCATATAGATACCAAGAGATACAAGGATAAAAACCAGTACTTCCCGTGTTTTAAATCGAAAACTCATTTCTTCAGATTATTCAGGTAAAATTAATATTAATTTCAGATGGTAATACCACTCGATGCAGTTCATATATGCCTCTGGTGGATAAAAATGTATATATTTGGGTGTTCTTTTTCAATCCGGAAAAAATGAATAGAAAGCAATGGTTGCTGATCATTATATTCAGCTTGTGTTTACAAGGTATTAATGTCGAAGCTCAGACACTCGAACTTCGTGAAATTTGTCATTTTGATTACAGGACTGATTATACTTCAATTGCCGACCGGAACAAGGATGATCTTTTTCCAAAGGGCAGTACAATTGGATTTGTCCATTTTTACCGGGGGATAAGCCTGCTCCGGCAGCGATTATATCGTGAGTCGATTTTGGATTTCAAGAGTGCTCTGACCGACACGACTGTTTCCCGTTCACTTTGCAATCTTTATTTAGGTATTGCCTTTATGCAGCTTAACTTGCCCGACAGCATCCTGATTATGTATAGTAAGGCAATGAATGTTCCCATACCGGAATTGAAGAAACCGGAGTTCTGGGATAATACCCCTTACATAAAGGAAAATACCTTTGGAGCCTACCTTATGGGAACCAACAATGCAATGCACCATTCGGCAGATACCATCCTGATCGAAGCTCTTTTCAACTATGCCACAAAGGATCAGACTTTTTTCGATGCTTTTGTAAATTATGGTTGTTACGCTTACAACATGATGCGTTATGGAAAGGCCATTGGTCTTTTGCTCAAAGCCCGGGAACTGAACCAGGAAGATGATGGTGTATTATTGTTGTGCATGGGATATATATATCGTCTTGTCGGCGATAATACTCAGTCTATCAAATCGTATGACCTGCTTTTATCCAGGGACTTTGACCATGCGGCTGCATATAACAACCGGGGATGTGTATATGCTTATCTGGAGAAATATAATCGTGCCATCAGCGATCTGGGGAAGGCTATTGCCAAGGAAGAACGCTTGATAGAAGCTTATTGGAATCGTGGCATAATTTTCTTGAAGATTGAAAAATTCGACCGTGCAATAGAAGACTTCTCAACAGCAATCCAGCTACAGCCCGGTTTAGGTGACGCATATTATTACCGTGGATTTGCAAAAAAAGCGAATGGTGACTTGTCTGGTTCCGTTGCAGATTTCACAAAAGCGCTGCAATTAAAAAAGAAATAATTGTTTTATGGCTGTATATCAGAAAATTGGTGTACCTTTGCACCCCCAAAAAATGAAGCTGATATGCCATTAAACAAACTTAGAAATATCGGGATTGCCGCACACATTGACGCCGGCAAAACCACTGTTACTGAACGTATTCTGTTTTTTTCCGGAACCAATCGAAAGATGGGTGAGGTCCATGACGGTGCAGCTACCATGGACTTCATGAAGCAGGAACAGGAACGCGGAATAACCATCGCATCGGCGGCCATTACATGTGCATGGAAAGGCCACCAGATCAACCTGATCGATACCCCTGGCCACGTTGACTTCACTATCGAAGTGGAACGCTCCCTGCGCGTAATCGACGGCATGGTTGCCGTTTTTTGTGCTGTTGGTGGTGTTGAACCGCAGAGTGAGACTGTCTGGAACCAGGCCGATCGTTACCGGGTGCCCCGCTTTGCATTCATCAATAAGATGGATCGCACAGGCGCCGATTTTCCGGCCGTTGTTGCACAGATGAATAAATATCTTGACGCCAATGCAGTGCCTTTTCATATTCCCATTGGAGCCGAAGAACATTTTGAAGGCATCATCGATATCATTTACCGCAAAGCATACATGTTCCAGGAAATGGAGCAGGTTGAAACAGAAATACCGGAAGAGTATAAACAGAAAACCGAAGAAGCACGCGCCTGGGCTGTTGAAAAACTGGCAGAGTTCAACGATGAGATCATGGATTTGTTCATGGAAGACAAAGCTGTTTCTCCTGAATTAATGAAGAAAGCGCTGCGCGAATCGACACTCAAACTCCTCATTACCCCTGTTTTCTGTGGTGCTGCTTATAAAAATAAAGGCGTACAAATGCTGCTTGATTCTGTGGTTGACTACCTTCCTTCGCCCGTGGATGTTGGCGCCGTGACCGGTACTGATCTTGATGATCCTGAAAAACTTCACACCTGCCACCCATCGCCGAAAGAACCATTTTCGGCCCTGGCTTTCAAACTTATTCACGACCCGTTTGTAGGGCAACAAACCTTCACCCGCATCTTCTCGGGCACACTTAAAAGTGGCATGCAGGTATACAACTCCACCAAGGGGAAACACGAACGGGTTGGCCGTATTTTCCGGATCCATGCAAAAGATCGCGAGGAAATCGCAGAAGCAGGCCCAGGCGACATTGTTGCCTTAATCGGGATGAAAGTTACCAAAACCGGCGATACCCTTTGCAGTGATGAACATCGCCTCCTGCTGGAAAACATCCACATTCCGCCCAGCGTCATTGAGCTCAAGATCAACCCTGCGAAACGTGCCGACCAGTCGAAACTGGGGGAAGCACTGCATAAGCTCGCCATGGAAGACCCTTCCTTCAATGTTCGATTTGACGATGAAACAGAAGAGACGATCATTGCCGGAATGGGAGAATTGCATCTCGAGATCATAGTTGACCGTTTAAAAACCGAATTTAAGGTGGATGCGATTGTGGGCGAACCCGCCGTGGCCTTCCGCGAAACGATCACAAGTGAAGTTGAAACAAATTACAAGCATTCCAAACAAACAGGAGGCAAAGGCCAGTTTGCGCACGTTCTGATGCGTATGGAACCGAATGAAGGCAAGGGGTATGAATTCATCGAAAAGATCAAGGGCGGAAATATTCCTGCCGAATACATTCCTTCGGTAAACAAGGGAATCTTAAAAACACTTGAACGTGGTGTGATGGCCGGATACCCGGTTGTTGATGTGAAGGTTGTCCTGCTTGACGGTAGTTTCCACCCTGTCGACAGCTCCGACATGGCCTTCCAGACCTGCGCATCCATCGGTTTCAAACAAGGCTTTATGAAAGCGGATCCTGTTCTGCTCGAACCAATGATGAAGGTGGAAGTAAACACCCCCGATGAATACATCGGCGATGTTGTTGGTAATCTTAACCGCCGTCGCGGAAAAATTGAGGCTATGCGCCGTTATCGTAAGGGTTCACAAAAGGTCAATGCTTTTGTCCCATTGATGGAAATGTTCGGCTATGCAACTCAGTTGAGAAATATTTCAAGCGGTCGTGCCAATTACTCAATGGAGTTCTATAAATATACTCCGCTGCCAAAACAACTTCAGGACGAGGTGCTAAAAAAGATTGCTGACGAGAAAAAGGCAGCAAAATAGCCCTTAACCTCTGATAAAGTGTGGCATTTCATTGGGAATCTCGAGTGAAAACTCGATGATTCCCCTGAATTCGCTGTTCAGGAACCAGGGAGACTGGTAAATGATCTTTTTCTTTCCCTTCTTTTCGATTGTGTAAACATTCTTTTGGCCGGAGGTCATGATCTCCATAATTTTCCTCCTGGAGGATTCATTGTGGCATTCCAGCAGATCCTTGCCAATGAGATTTATGCCGCCATCCTTTTCATAATGCATGAGGGCCTTTTCGTTCATGTAAATGATTTTTCCTTCTGCATCACTGACGATAACATTGCCATCCAGTTGTTCAATCCATTCCATGGTGCTCAGTTTTTTGGTAAAAGTAGATACTTTTGGTCGACAGTTTGCGGCTATTCAACTGTTTTCATTCATATATTTGTAACTAAAGAATGACAATACCATCTAATCTTCATATTCTCAAATTCTCAAATTAATTTTATGGAACCAAAAAGATTATTTCGTTCGAAAATCGACCGCGTGCTGGGCGGTGTTTGCGGAGGCATCGGAAAATACTTTAACATTGATCCAGTTCTTGTCCGGGTTTTATGGGCAGTCTCATTCTTTATGGGTGGTGTAGGTTTCCTTGCTTATATTGTAGCCTGGATCATCATCCCGGAAGAACCGGTTATGTAAAATAATTTACTCACAAGTATTCTGAGTGGACGTTTTCCTGTATTTGGCCACGCTCTCAGGATGCCTGATTTTACATGAATTGTCGTGTTTTCCGGAATCTCAACCACCTCTTTCCCAATGAGAAGCGAGCCTTTTCCTTCCATTACAAAGAAAACAACATCCATGGGTTGTATATGAGGATCCAAATATTCTCCCGGTTTCAGGACCAGGTGAACTACTTCAAATTTATCAGATTTAAACAGTATCCTTCCGTCGAAATTGAAGGGAACCTTTGGGGTTTCTTCAAAAGGGATGATCCGAAAATCGGCCATTATTCTCGAAACCTCTACGGGGAAACGGAACGCGCTGCCATGGCTGGCTGCTGCATAATCCCAGTACCACTGTGCATTTCGGACATGCTGAAGGAATGGATCCATCTCCTGAGCTAATGCGCCTGCATCACAGGCAGCCTTTGCCTCAACATGTGCCTTTACAAGTTCAATCTCGGCAAGTTCTCTAATTTCTTTTACTTTCCGCTGGCGATCATACACATTGTTTCGCAATATTTCTTCACTTTCGCGGTGACAAACCTGGCAGGTTCCGGCAATGTTACCTACCGGGCTGGCTATTTTATGCCTGGTGAACTTTTGGCCGCCCTCCGTGATATAAGTCATGTGGCAATCAGCACAGGCAATGCCATTTCCCCTTGTAGAACTCCATGGCTCCCATTTTTTCCATTAACCTATTTCAAGTTCTCATTCAGGCTAGCCATTTCCCAATAAAAAATCCTGAAAGACTGACGATGGATGTGAGAACCATCCCCCAGATCAGATCGATAAAGGTGATAACCATCGGCCAGTCCCTGACAGTGGCAAGGTTTGTCAGATCATATGTGGCGTAGGTGATTAACCCGAAAAATGCGGCTTTAACCAGTGTCAATGGTAAATCATTTTCCTTAATCCCAGGCAAAACAACGAAAACCAGAACACCAACAATAAAAATAATGTAGAAGATCAGTGCCGCATACCAGTTTACTTCCGGGGCCATTAGAAAACCAAGATGTTTTTTATAAAGATTTTTTGCGATAAATCCAAGCCAGATCATGTCTGCAGCAAAAAAGACCGCCAGGGTCGCGAAATATAATTTTAAATAATAGGCCATAAAGATTTTATAAGTTGATACGTGTTAATATTTCAGCCAAAAGAGGTTGAAAGTTAACACATTTTTATGGTATTTCCGTAAGAAATGAAGCATATATACAGATGGCATGACAATGAATGGTGGATCCTGCGATAATTTCGCATCTCACCGACTCGACGGTGCGCTATTTTTTAAAGTAGCTATGGAACAACCCATCAGTCCCCGCTTCCGAATGAGTTTCAAATCCTGCGGCAGCCATTTTCTCAATCATCGGGGCAGGTGGAAATGGCGTGATGATTTCAAAGATTTCGCCGGGTTGTAATGTTGCACATTCCTGCTGCACCTTTTCCAGCGGATGGATGCCCTGTGCCAGAAGTGGCCTTGCATCAAGCGATATTTTGATCTTGTCAGTCTTTAACCAATCGGCTGCTGTCATTTTTTTGTTTTTAAGATTATGAACCGGGATCTTGAATAGTCTCCTGTTTTTCGCTATTTCGCTACCTCGCTACCTCGCTGTTTTTATAAGTGAGCAACCGCTGATCGCCGCTGATCCTGCGCTTTTCGGTCAGATCCTGCGACATCTCAAGTGTTCCGAGGTACTCCCCTTTTTCATTTCGCAGGGCAAAATACTCGATGTGGATGAATTTCCCTCCCATCTGGATCCAGAACGGGGCGCTGTCTGCTTTTCCGGCCTTGAAATCACCTACAATCTGGTCAACGATGTGAACACTCGAAGGGGGATGACACATCCTCACATCACGGCCCAGGATTGCCCGGTTCCGGTCGAAAATACGTTCATTTCCCTGTGAAAAGTACTTGACTTTGTCGTTGCGGTCAACAAAGGTCAGGTCGACAGGGATTGTATTCAGGATCGCCAGAAGTTCTTCAGACGTGAATTTTCCGCTGGGCAGGCTGATGGTCCCCTCCAGGGCCGATGTTTCCTCGGCAATTTCAATGCCCTGCGGCTTCCAGGCGACATCCGGATCATAGAGACAATAACCGATTTCGTTGGTTTGCCTGTAGATCTGGTACCAGTCGGTTTCCGTCAGCTTATCCAGGGTCATGGGCAACAGGATCTCCTCCTCCTTCATGATCATATCGGTGATGGCTTTGACCGCAGGATTCAGATAAAGCTCCACTTTCATCTGCATCATCTCCGGGCTGATGTCTCCGGGCATGATAAGTGAATTGATCGCGTTTTTCAGCAAATCACGGGTTTCATCATGCTTGCCCCACATAACTTTTGGCGGACCGGTAATCCCGTATTTTTCCAAAAAAGGGAACAACAGGTTTTCTTTTCGCCGGTAATGTTTGTCAACATCCATCAGGCTGTTGAACAGCCCTTTCACCATATTAAGAAATTTATCCTTACCAGGCCCGGACAGTTCCGTTTCCGACTGGCTGAATAATTCATGAAGCTGTCTTACAACCTTCTCAAGTTCACGGTTTTCCCTTTTAAAGGTATCAACCGGGTGGCCGGGAGCCACTACTTTCATTCCCGAAAGGTCAATGTGGCCCTCCAGCGCCTGGCTGTGAATATCGCAGAGACGGAGCACCTCCGATTCGGGCAGGCCCTCACTGATGAGTTCCTGTTCCACCTCAACCACTTCACCATAAGGAATCTTAGTCAACAGTTCTATCATGCGTGCACGGACCGCTTCCGGGGCCTCTCCTTCATGCAACTGAAGGATCATATGTTTGAGCAGTTCCTTCCTGCTTTGAAAGTTGTTGATGAGTTCACTCATATGTCAGATTATTAATTAAAAATGAAAATTGCAAAATGAAAAAGTTAAAATTTAGAGAATATAAGCTATCCCCTTGTTTTTCATTTTGCACTTTGATATTTGAATTTTGACTTTTTTATTTTATCCCTTGATCATGGTCAACACCATTTTAAACTTCTCCATTGCATTCACGGCATGGGGAATCCCCGCCGGCATGATGATCGTTTCACCTGTCGTCAGAATAAACTGCACATCGTTGATGATTATTTCTGCCTTTCCCTCGATGACCTGCAACATGGCATCGTACGGCGCAGAATGGGTGCTGAGGCGCTGGCCCTGGTCAAATGAGAACAAGGTTACGGTCCCGACCGGACGGTCGATTACCCGTTTACTGATGATTCCCTCTGATGAATAGTCCACCTTTTCGGGGAACCGGAAAACATTTGAATGTTCGAAAATGCTTTTTTCCATAGTTGTTTAATTTAAAGATCAAAACTCAAAATTCAAAATTACAACTCAAAGTTAAAAACTTGGAGGCACTAACCGATGTGCCAATTTTGAGCTTTGATCTTTGAGTTTTAAGTTTTATCAGGTCCATTCCTCTTCCAGTACCTCTCCCTGAATACTTACAATCGCCTGTTTGATGGGAATGTTCCGGCCTGCATTGCTTCGTGCGGTTTGAGCCATATGCAGAAGTCCTCCGCAACATGGCACCTCCATAATCACCACCGTCAGGGAATTGATTTTCGTATCGGAAATCATGGATGTAAGTTTCTGAATGTAAGATTCTTTGTTGCTGTCCAGCTTCGGACAGGCAATGGCAAGAGATTTCCCTTTTAAGAACCGTGAGTGAAAATTACCCATGGCAAAGGCTGCACAGTCTGCAGCCAACAATACATCTGCATTTATAAAATAGGATGCCAGGGGATTGAGCAAATGCAACTGAACCGGCCACTGGCGGAGTTCAGAGGCAGCAACCGCTGCTGCCAACGGAACGGCGATTGCTTCCTGTTTGATTTCTTCGGCACGGAAATCCCTGGCTATTGATCCGGGGCATCCACATTCACCATGGGAATGATGTTCTGTTTTTTCGGGATTCATCTTAATGTTGTTTTCTTTTAAATAATCAATTGCCTGTTGTAAAAATTCCGTTTCATTATGATCGCGAAGATGATCCAGGTGCGCAAGAATGGTATTCGTTCCCTTAGGAACCATAATCTCCATCACCTTTCGCTCATCGTATGGCTCTGCCTCACGCTCGATGATTGTAATGGCTTCTTCAGGACAATGGCCAATACACGCACCAAGTCCGTCGCAAAACAAATCACTGATCAGCCTGGCTTTCCCATCGATCAGCTGCATGGCACCTTCATGGCAGTTTGGAATGCAAATGCCACATCCGTTGCATTTCTCTTCATCAATCTGGATGATTTTTCGCTTCATGTGTTATAGGTGTATTTAGGTATGTTATTGCCTCTTTGTGGATAAAAAAATTATAGGTATGATTGTAATGTCTGTTCTTTTAAAAACTTCTTGAATTCGGTTGTGAGTCTATTTACCACATTGCCCATCAGGCAGCGATCAAATCCACAGAAATCATATGCAAGCGGGCAATCACCCACATCAATCTGCCCTTCAATGGACTGGTATACGTCCAGCAGGCTAACATTCTTCGGATCCATTTTCATTGAAAATCCGCCTGAAGGCCCCCTGACCGATTTAAGCATATCGTTTTTAACAAGGCGTTGCAAAACTTTAGCAATATGGTTCTTTGAAAATCCTGTAATTTCAGCAATCTTAACCGCATTAATTCCATTTTCGGAACGGGCAATCAAAACCCTGCTGTGAATTGCTATTGAAGAGGCTTCAGAAAGGGCAAAAATCTTGGACATGGTTTATTCAGGTATTTGAATACGCAAATGTATGTATGTTTTTTATTTCTCCGACAAAGAAACAAAAAAAAAGTTACTTTTGATGAAAATCATTGTATATCAGATCTAAATAAAACAATTTAGCCTTTTCCGAAATTGTTACAAATAGAAAAACAATGAGAGCTGTTTATTTAATAACGCATAATTTATGGTTAAAATCATCTCCAGCTTACAAAATCCGCTGATAAAAAACGTAATACTGCTCAGCGACAAACCCCGTGCCCGTAAAGAACAAAATAGGATTGTAATTGAGGGCCAGCGTGAAATCAAACTTGCAGCAGTTAGTGGTTTCTGCATCACCGATTTGTTTTTTTGCCCGGCCATGATCAATGAAACCGATCTAAGGTCACTCTCTCTCCATGTAGAAAAGCCTATTGAATTAACAGAAGTAACTGCTGATGTCTTCAACCGAATGGCATACCGGAAGGACAGCGGCGGAGTTGTGGCACTCGCAGAACCAAGAAGACTTCAGTTCAATCACCTGCAGCTTAGCAAAAAACCCCTTCTGCTGGTCCTCGAAACCATCGAAAAACCAGGCAATCTTGGCGCTCTTCTCCGCACTGCTGATGCTGCAGGGCTTGATGCGGTTATCATCTGCGATCCTCAAACCGATATCTATAATCCGAATGCTATCCGGTCGGCTATCGGTTGCATCTTTACAATGCCTGTTGTTACAACCACATCCGGGGAAGCTATAAACTGGTTGCAATCAGAAGGAATAAAAATGTTTGGAACAGCACTCAATGCAACCCATTATTATCATGAGACTGATTTCAACCAACCATCAGCAATTATCATGGGCTCGGAAGCAAACGGATTAAGTGATGTCTGGATTAAAGGGGCCAATGATCTTATAAAAATCCCAATGATGGGTAAAATTGACTCGATGAATGTTTCTGCTTCCGCTGCCATTGTGATTTTCGAGGCAATGCGGCAAAGGAATTTCATGAGAACTTTCCCCCCATCCCTTCAGGCTGGTAACACCGCTTGATTTATTTATACTTCTCGTCTCCTGGCTTCAATTCCAGAAAACCTTTGGGCATCTTGCTTTTAAAATCGATGAGTTTTCCTGTAACCGGATGGCGGATTGACAGATAAAAAGCATGCAGGCGGATACGTCTTTCATATTGTGAATCAGCGCCATAACGCCGGTCGCCAACCACCGGACACCCCATCTCAGATAAGTGAACCCTGATCTGATTCTTTCGGCCTGTTTCAAGTTCCACCTCCAGGAGTGCATAATCGGAGGTGCGATCCATTACACGGTAATGTGTAATTCCCAATTTAGCACCCTCCTGTACATTAACAGAATAAACCCGTTGATCATGTCCCTCGACAAGCCAGCTGCGGATGGTGCCTTTATCCTCCTTAGGCTGTCCCTCAACCAGTGCATAATAAAGTTTCTTGGTATCCATCCAGTGGTTTTTAATCTCCTCCTGCAATGCTTCACTTTTTGCAAAAAGCAGGATCCCTGAAACCTCCCGGTCAAGCCGGTGCACAACAAACAGGCGCTCTTTTCCTTTTGAATTCTCCTTGACATATGACTGCATCTGCTGGTAAAATGAAGTTCCTCCAAGCCCCCGGTCCCCAATGGTAAGTAAACCGGCTGGCTTTACTGATACCAGAATTGCGTCATCCTCATAAAGAACCTGGTATGGTGATTTCACCTTGTGTATTTTAACTGCCTGTTTGACATATTCAACAGTGTCACCTTCCTTAAGCATAGCCGCTGGGTTAGTGACCATCTTTCCGTTTACCCGCACATTGCCATGCGAAATTCTCTGTTTCACCGTAGTTTTTGAAGCTGTCTGAAACTCTTCAAGCAGATGTGCCAACAATGAAATCTCCTTTCCGATTTTAACTTTCATATCTACAACACTATACGTGGTCTGGTTTATTGGGGTCCCCGAAAACTCTACAATTCATGGTTTATAAGAATATACTTGCAACAACTATCTGATACCTGAACTCGTCCACACGACCAATTGTCCGAAATCATAATTGACTCATTTCAACTTTATACTTAAAATAACAGGCTCATGATCAGAATATTCAAATCCTGCATATTGAGTCGCAATATTCTTAATTTCAACATTTGGTGAAACAACAAAGAAATCAATAATGGTCGTACGCGTTACCCCTTGCTGGTATGGGATGTCAGTAAACCGGTTTGAAGGACACCGTGAATCAAAAACAAAGGTCCACCCGGGAGCAAATGTGTCAGGTATTGGAGGTTCAATTGCCATCGACAGATCACCCTGCTGAAATGAACCAACATAAAACCCGCGTGGGTTGCTGTTCCAGTCACCCCCAGCGATAACATAATTGCCTAGGCCATATTCGCTTTTAAAAACTGAATCGAGGATTGACAGTTCCCGTTCACGCAATAACCCGGTTGAGTCATAGGCTGAATTGTGAAGATTGATTATTACAAGATCCTTTCCATCGCCAAGTTTGTAGCGGAATAGCATGTAACATCGTTTTAGCATCGCCAGCCGGGTTGGCCACGGAAAATCGGATTCAAAATACTGAACTGTTGCATCATCAGGCCGGAATGAAGAAAATGTTGCCAGACCTCCTTTAACCTGTCCCATAGGATCTGAAAGCGGTGTAGGTACATAGCGGCAATCATAATTAAGAGAAAAACCATGGTAATATCCTGATAAAACATTAGCCAAGCCAACATACTCGTCCTGGAACCACGCTCGTTTTGAGTAACGGTCTGCCTCCTGAAGCAGGATAAAGTCTATTGTGTCATTTGCTCCTATGACTTTTTTGATTCCATTGAAATAACCAAGGCACTGGGCTTTTGTTGGCCGTGTTTTTTTCCCGCCATCATAAAAAAAATCCATCTCCCTGCCCAGCCCGGCGTAACCGATGTTCCAGCTAAAAAGATTAAACTCACGACAGTCCCTTTCAATTGATTTTCCATTTCCACTGATTATCACCTTTGATTTCAAATCCGGAGTAAACTCGGTAACTGAAAGATAGACTACGAAACCCAGGGTAAATAAAATGAGGAGTCCCGCGAGAATCGCCGAAATCCTGAAAAACAATTTAACTGGCTTTGGCATAGTGACGTTATAAAAACCGAAGGTACACATTTTTTTTTAACTTTACCTTCTCAATTTTTCAATTTATCCCTTCCCAATGCCACTCCTCGGTTCACTCATCAGAAAAGCATACGAACTTCGCCAGTTGCCCATTGATATCATCAATGTCGATCCGGTAACCGAACAGGAAAATGTTCTTAAAAAACTACTGTTAAAGGCCCAGGATACTGCTTTTGGTGAATACTACAATTTCAGCAGGATTGTCGGCCGGCATGATTTCAGTGAGCAATTCTGCGCAACTGTCCCTGTGCATGATTACAGTTCCATGTTTAAAAACTGGTGGTATCGTTGCCTGAATGGCGAACCTTATGTTACCTGGCCAGGAAAGGTTAAATATTTTGCTTTAACCTCCGGAACTTCTGAATCCTCTTCCAAGCACATTCCGGTGACAGCCGATATGCTGCGGGCTATCCAGAAAGCAAGTATCCGTCAACTGGTCTCTGCAACCAAATATGACTTCCCGGATGAATTTTACGAAAAGGGTATTTTAATGATCGGTGGAAGCACCCATTTGCGATACAATGGCACCTATTACCAGGGAGACTTGTCGGGTATTACTGCCAGTAATATCCCTTTCTGGTTTCAGCATTTCTATAAACCAGGTCGAAGGATTTCCCGTGAACAGGAGTGGTCTGTCAAGCTGAATGACATCGTCATGAATGCCAAGGCCTGGGATATTGGGATTATTGTTGGTGTACCGGCATGGATCCAGATAATCCTTGAAAAAATCATTGACTATTATGGTGTCATTACCATTCATGATATCTGGCCAAACCTTTCGGCATATGTTCACAGCGGGGTCTCCTTTGAGCCATACATAAGGAGTTTCGAAAAATTACTCAGCCGGCCAATACTGTTTAATGAAACCTATCTCGCATCAGAGGGATATATCGCCTTCCAGCGTCCAGGAAACCTGAAAAGTATGGAAATGATCCTGGATAATGGCATCTATTATGAATTTATCCCTTTCAATGATGCCAATTTTGATAGTGAGGGCAACCTCAAACCCAATCCTGAGGCCATCACCATAGGTCAGGTTGAGGAGGGGAAGGAATACGCCCTCCTGCTGTCTACCTGTGCAGGGGTTTGGCGATACCTGATAGGAGATACAATTAAATTCATTTCAAAAAATCGAAGCGAAATTATGCTTACCGGTCGTACAAAACAGTTTATCAGTCTATGCGGGGAACATGTTTCACAGGACAACCTTAACCGGGCCATCCGTATGTTTCAGGACGAATATAATGTGAAAATCAACGAATTTACCATCACCGGTATAAGTTATGGAAACCTCTTTGCACATCAATGGTACCTGGGTACCGACGATAAGGTTGATCCGGTTGTTGCAGCATGTAAGCTGGATGAATATCTCAAAATCCTGAATGATGATTACAGGGTGGAACGAATAGAGGCAATTAAAAACGTTTCTGCAGAAGTATTACCTTTGCAGGTGTTTCACGACTGGATGAAAGCGATGGGAAGGGAAGGTGGTGCACATAAATTTCCCAGGGTTCTTAAAAACAGTCAATTGAAACAATGGATCACACATAAAAATTCATACAAAATTCATACAGGTTCTTGAGTTCATTTTTACATCCTTTATTTGAAGGCATAATTTTAGGCCTTACCGTTGCCATATCGCTAGGCCCGGCATTGTTTGCATTGTTACAGACCAGCATCAAACATGGGGTGAAGATCGGCATTTTCCTTGCAGCCGGAATATTCATCAGTGACCTGACCCTTGTCGTTGCTTTATATTTTGGTGCTGCCCAGATCATCACCGACCCTAAATATCACCTGGTGCTTGGCATCATAGGGGGCATTGTCATGACAATCTTTGGGATCTATACTGTTTTAAAAAAGGTGTCGATGACAGAGCAGGTTGAAGCCATCAATGAAATAAAAGTAAAGAAAAAAGGTCCCTTTCCATACTTTGCTAAAGGCTTTGTGCTCAACCTGGCCAACCCATTTCTATGGGTTTTCTGGATCACCGCAATGATTGCCATAAACGCCACTTATGGTGGAAACCAAAAATCCGTTGCCCTTTTTTTTGTGGGATCCTTGTCCATGATCCTCATGACTGATATATTAAAGGTGGTTTTAGCCAACAAGATAAAAATCGCTGGTAATCCATTGGTCAAATTGTGGATGAACCGGATCGTTGGTGTGTTGTTTATTATTATTGGCATTTTTGTAATATCAGGCTCCCTGTTGGAATATTTCAGGGGAATCTCGCTGCAGGTCCCTTAAACATCTCTTTTTATACCGGGGCGTTTATGTTCGCTTTTTGTGCGAACTCAAACAACCGAAACATTTCAGCAAAGTTTGCCTTGATTTCAGATTGATTTGATCAGTTTTTCAAAGTCAGTCTTGAAATTGGTGCCTATCGGGATCATCCGGTCTTTGATTTTAACATGATTTCCTTCGATCAGATCGACCCGCGACAGGGCAATAATGAAAGATTTATGGATCCGTGGGAATAATTTGGAGGGTAACAGTGTTTCTATATTCTTCAGTGACTGATAGCTAACGATCATTTTATCAATTGTAAAAATCTTAACATAATCGCCAAGCGCTTCAATATAAAGGATTTCATCAAGGGTAACCTTATAGGTCTTTTTACTGGATTTTATAAAGAGAAACGAATCATCGGGCTTATCTGCCTCCTTCATTTCGAAATGAGGCAATTCTCTCCCTTTCAGCATCTCCTCAGCTTTCTGGATGGCCTTGTAAAAACGGTCAAAAGCAAACGGTTTCATGAGATAATCAACCACATCAAGCTCATATCCCTGGATGGCAAATTCGGCATATGCCGTGGTAATGATCACCAGTGGCGGATTTTTCAGGGTTTTCAGAAAATCCATTCCGCTAAGCCGGGGCATATTGATATCAAGGAAAAGCAAATCCACCTCATGGTTGTGCAGCACATCGATGGCTTCAACCGCACTGTTGCATTTTGCAACGATTTCGAGAAATGAAATGTTCTCAGCATAACGCTCAACCACACGTTGTGCCAGTGGTTCGTCATCAATAATTAAACAACGGATATTCATCGGACTAAAATAGTTAATTCCACACGATAAAGCGTCGGTGACTGAACAATTTTTAATTCATGCCTGCCCGGATAGAGCAATTCAAGGCGTTTTTTGACATTGGATAATCCAAAACCTCCGCCGGCATTATGTTCGTGATAGCCTTCCACTTTATTTTCGATGCTGAAAATGACACAATCTGTATTTTCCAGGTTGAAAACAATCCGGATATACGGATCGTTTTTCTTATCCTTTGATCCGTGCTTGAAGGCGTTCTCAATAAAGGCTATATAAAGAAGCGGGGCAATTTTCAGATCAAGATGAATGCCCTGCACTACAAAATCTACCTGTAGATTTTCATCGGCACGGAGGCGCTCAAGGTAAACATAACTCTGAAGAAAATCAAGCTGTTTACCAATGGGAACCTGGTCATCCTTAGATTCATAGATAACATAACGCATCAGGTCCGACAATTTCAGAATTAGCTCCGGCGCCTTATCCGATTTGTCGAGACTGAGAGAATACAAACTGTTTAGGGTATTAAAAAAGAAATGAGGATTTACCTGGGCTTTCAGTGCCCTGAGTTCAGCCTCAATCTTCTGTTTCTCCACCTCCTTCATGCGAAGTTCAACATCCTGCAAAGTAATTGAATCGCGCATGACCTTCAGCAAGGTTGATACGATAAGGAATAATAACACCAGGATGAATTCAGCGATAAACTCAGTTAAAAAGTTTGGATGTGATCCCCCTTCAAAAACATACGTGATAAAATAATTACAAAAAATGAATAGTAGAATGTTAGCAAGCTCCAGGATGAAAAACAGCAGGAACTTTCTTCTGTTAAAAAATGACGGTATTAGCCAAAGTAGGTTAATATAGACTGAGATCGCCAGGAATATGGTGGTTATCAGGATGCTGGCAGCCATCTGAAGCGTGATGCTATAAAAATTAAAATCACCCCGGGTATAAATTAGGACAACCGTAAATAATATGATACTGATAAGCCAGAAGAGGATATGCTGGGCGACCAGGTTACGTTTACGCTTCGGCATGAAGCTGCTGAATTTCATTTAAGTGAATTTTTGGCAAATGTGGGCATTGATTTCGGGATTATCAATTTTTTTTGATATCCTGGATAAAAAACAAGACGAAAGCCTCACTTTTCGCTATAAGGATGCCGGTATTTTAACCGCCAAATAACATCGATCATCGAGAATTTCAACTGTTCATCAAAAAATACGCCCTGATGCATAAAATGTTGCTAATATTGCAATCCATTTTCAATCAGCCTTTAACTTGGACAAATCATATATTATATCTCTAAATTTTAATACTCGCCTTTTATGAAAACATTATCCTTGAAATTGAAATCTGTCTTGATCGCGATTATGCTTTTTGCAGTATCCGGGTCATTCAGTTTTGCTGAAAATCCGCCCGATGAAGGTATGTGGCTTCCACTGTTGCTTGAACGGCTGAATTATATTGACATGCAGAAAATGGGCCTCCATCTTACTGCCGAGGAACTCTACAGTATTAATAACAACAGCTTGAAGGATGCTATTGTTGGCCTTTCAAACGGCGGGGTTAACGGTTTTTTCTGTACAGCTGAATTGGTATCTGACCAGGGACTTTTATTTACCAACCATCATTGCGGTTATGGCTCCGTGCAAAACCACAGCACCCCGGAACATGATTACCTGACAAATGGTTTTTGGGCAAAGTCGCTGAGCGAAGAGCTATCCAACGAGTCCATGTGTGCATCATTTCTGCAACGCATCGAGAATGTGACCGATTCAATTATCCCTTTTCTTTCCGATACACTGAAAGAATCCGACCGGGCAAGTAAAGTCAAGGAAATTTCAAACAGACTCAGGAAAAGGGCCGAAGATGGCGGTAAATTTGAAGCCACAGTAAAAGCGTTTTATGGTGGCAACGAATATTACCTGTTTATCTTTAAAACTTATAAAGATGTCCGTTTAGTTGGTGCGCCCCCCTCCTCCATCGGAAAATTCGGTGGTGATACCGACAACTGGATGTGGCCCCGCCATACAGGCGATTTTACTATTTTTCGTGTTTATACCGACCCCGATGGAAACCCAGCAAAATATTCGGAAAAGAATGTCCCGCTGAAACCTGCATACCATCTCCCCATCAGCCTTAAAGGGATTAAAAAGAACGATTTCGCCATGGTGTGGGGATACCCGGGAACCACCACAAGATATATCACCTCCTTTGGGATTGAATATAATCTAGATGTCTTTTATCCTACCCTGATCAAGATTTTCGGAAAAGAACTGGAAATCATGAAAGAGCGTATGGATGTTGATAAAGCGGTTAAAATTGCCTATGCCGACGACTATGCAGGGATTGCCAACACATGGAAAAATTTCATCGGCCAGTCCAGAATGCTGATACGCAACAAGGTGGAAGATAAGAAAAAGACCATTGAAAGTGATTTTATAGCTTGGTACAGCAAGAATCCTGCCCTGCAGAAAAAATACGGGAAAGTTCTGGATGACCTGAAATCAAACTATGCCGGCATGAAAAAAATTGCAGTTCCCTTTTTCTATGCCAACCTTGCGGGAATGAGTCTTGATGTTGTGCAAATGGCTAATCAGTTTGGCGGATTACAAAGCGCCCTGGAAAAGAAGAACAAGGGCGCGATAAAAGAGGCTCAGGATGGTTTAAAATCGGCAGTAAAAGAACACTTCAAAGAATATGACCAGGCCATTGCCAAGAAAACACTTGCCGAGATGCTCCGCCTGTATGCAGCAGATGTGGCAAAGGCTGAGCTGCCGGGCATTTTTAAAGTGATCGAAGAGGACTATAACAATGATTTTACTGCCTTTGCCGATGCCGTTTATACCACTTCAGTATTTGCTACACCAGAAAATGCAGCAAAATTTATCGATAAACCAAGTCTGAAAGCATACAATAAAGACCTGGGATGGCAACTCGCCAAGTCGATGGAGGAAGCCATGGGAAAAAATTCAGCTGCATATAGTACGGCAAGAGGAAATGTTGGTGTGGCAAACCGGTTGTTCATTGCCGGAATCAGAGAGATGAACCCTGACATGGTAAAGTATCCTGATGCAAACTCAACAATGCGTATGTCGTATGGAAGTGTTCTGGATTACTATCCAGCCGATGCGGTTCACTATGACTATGTGACAACACTGAAAGGCATCATGCAAAAAGAAGATCCAACCAACGATGAATTCATTGTGGAGAAAAAACTGAAGGACCTTTTCAGTGCTAAAGATTATGGCCAATATGGGGAAAATGGGGAGATGGTTGTTTGTTTCCTAACAACCAACGACATAACCGGGGGGAACTCCGGTAGCCCGGTTATCAATGGTGATGGCCAGCTGATCGGCCTTGCCTTTGATGGCAACTGGGAAGCCATGAGCGGCGATATAATGTTTGAACCTGATATGCAACGTACCATCAATGTTGACATCCGTTATGTCCTGTTCATTATTGATAAATTCGCAGGTGCAACAAACCTGATCAACGAACTGACTTTGATAAAATAATATCTTTCTCCAACTTTGAGAGGCTGTTTCTGATAAACCGGAACAGCCTCTTTTTTATGTGCCGAACTCCTGTCTCATCCGTCGGACCTTTTCATAAATTGCCCGCTTGCTTTTTTCCCACTGCTTTTTTCCCGCCCAAAAACCTACTGCAACGGCGATTAGGTATACAACAATAAAAATTATAACCGGGACGATCGAACCAGGATAATATTTTTCAAATGAACAGGTTACGATAATACCACCACCCCACCCCATCAACACAAGCAACGGGCATGAAATAACCAGGTCCTGCCATGTCCAGTAAGCATACCTTCGCTCAGCATCCTTGAGAAACACCAGGGTTGGGGCAGTATAGTCAATCTTTTTCTGCTTCAGGTATTTAAACAGGAAAAATAAAAGTGAAAGCACGAATCCACCAGCAAGTAAAGAATAGCCTTCCCGCATGTCGCCCCTCTGTAAATTCATTCCCGAAAGATAAAGAACAACAAAAAGACCAAACAGTACAATCAAATATAACAACGCTTGTCGTTCCCTGTTGTCCTTTTCTTTCATCTCCCCGATCAGACCTTGTAACGGATTGGAACTAACTCCTTCCCGGTTTTTTTCCTCAGGCGTTTCCGATTTCTTGCCAGGTTTAAAATCATCCAATTCCATGTTGCTTTTCCTCCCATTCGTTTTTGATTCTTTCTTTGATACGGTGTATCCTGACCCGGACGTTGGCCTCTGACAATCCGGTAATTTCAGCAATCTCTTTTGTCGACAGGTCTTCAAGATAAAGGGAAACCAGCGTACGATCGGCTGTAATGAGGTTCATCATAAAATGCTGCAGGAAAATTATTTTAAATTCTTCATTGCCGGAATCTTCATCCGGGGTAATTTCTGCAACATGAAAAGTTTCCTGATTGCTCCTGCATTCAATGAGATTAGTGCGTTTTTTATCATTCCGGATGCGCGAAAGACATGAGTTTACTGCCACACGGTAAATCCAGGTGCTTAGAAGTGATTTTCCTTTGAATGAATGAAGATTTTCCCAGATCCGGATCAGTGTTTCCTGGTAAGCGTCGTTTCTATCGTCGCGGTCAGTAAAAAAATAACTGCAAATCCGGAAAATACGCTGATTGTTTTCCCCGATTACATTTCTGAAAAGTTGTTCACGGTTCATGCTTTTCCTGTTTGCATCAATTTGGATACATCCAGTGTTGATTTGTTACATCATGGATTTATTTTTCCTGCTTTACCCTGCCTGAAACCGACATGTAGATCGTTGCAAAAGCAAGGCTGATCCAGATTGCAGCAGGAATGATACCGATAATAAAACAAATCAGGCCGCACAAGCCAACGAAAAATGCAGCAATTCCCATGAGGAATATAGTCCCCGTATACCCTTTAGTCATATTCCAGCTTTTCCTGACAGCATCAACCGCCTCCATTTTTTCGTCCATCACAAGATATGGTACAAAGGAAAGCTTGCAGGCAAAGATAATTCCGGGAATGATCAGCATCATGAATCCGGCTCCGACAATCAAAAAAACCAGAAGATTGGCAAGGAGAATATTACCAAACGACTGATAGGCGAAAAAAATGTCCTGCACCCTGAAAGGTTCACCCCTTACCGCTTTAAGATATACCCACGAAGATCCATAACTGACCGGCATCAGTACCAGCACACCATAAATAAAATTGAACAACCCGGTTGTAAAAGCGCCGACATATTGCACGTTAAAAAACATGCTCGTAAATCCCATGGGGACTGAAAGAAGTATCTGAACAAAGAATACGAGGAGCAGTTCAGGGAAGAATTTTTTCAGGATCACCCAGCCGTGTCCATAAGCACCGGACACAGTGGTTTCAGGTATCTGATTTTGATTCATGTTCTCATTGTTTTGCAGGGTTTCCATACGTTATTGTTTTTAGGGTAAAAATACTGTTTTAAAATCCATGGCGGTAAAGTATTTTATTATCCGGATCTGATGCAACATCATATAAGTAATAGACAAAATTATGGGCGACGCGGACTTTTTCAGGATAGTAATGAAACAAAGTCAGTCTTTTCCTCAACATGCCCGTATTAAGATCGATTTCATAAAGACTATACTGGCCATTTGAAACAAAGGTCGTATATGTCTTTTCAGATTGTTCATCAATGATAATATCACTGGTCCACCTTCCATCATTAACGTTTTCAATCTTCAGCGCAAGCTTATAAGAAAAGACTCCACCCAAATCATAAAATTCCATCTGCCTTTCCGGTGTATTAAAAATGCAGATAAAATTCCCGGTTTTATACAGCGCTGTCTTTATTGGCCGGTAAAGAATCTTATGAACATAATTCCAGGTGACGAATTCATCCCTTGAATCAGGATGGCTTGCACGCATTAATAATGCCGCATCATCTGCATTGCGCCGCATCATTTTGAGTTTGTTTTCATCGTTCACCTGTGAGACAGCCTGCTTTAAATAAGTCTTTCGGTTTATCCCGAAATATTCCACTCCAAGTCCATGGTTCATAATCTTTTGATAAAAAAGTATTTCAGGTGTGGCTGCGACACAATTCTTAAGCACATTGTCAAATTTTTTCAGGTTTACCGGATGAATCAGATGCAGCCGATGCTCCTGCCTGAAAACCTGGAATCCCGAATCATGTCCTAATACATGCAGGTTTCCAAGGCAATCTTTGAATAGTCTGATGGGCTTGAAATATAAGGTCAGGGAGGTGGCTACAGTATCGCCATTAAAATTTTTACACAACAACTCCACCCCGGCAACACCTTGCCTGAAAATCAAAAGGTACGTCAGGCTACTGTCGATCTCGTAATCAAGAACAGAATAATGCGTATCTTTAAAAAAAGCTTCATGCTCCCTGGCCTTAATTTCCACCTCCTGTAACTCTGTTACTTCATGATTCAGGTACAAGGTGAGTGAAAATGAGGTTTTATCAAGCAGAATGGTTTTCGTTTCAAAGCCAACACAACTTACAACCAGCGTTGCAGGAATGCTGTCGATAAAAAACGAAAATGCTCCTTTTTTATCAGATACCGTTCCAACCCGTGATCCGGCAATGGAAAGATTAACATCAGGAATTCCGGCTTTGGTCAATGCATCAAGTACACTCCCATAGTAAAAATTATACTGGCTCCGGGCAATGGATGTAACACCGGAAAACAGAACAAGCAAGGTGAAAATTCTGGCAAACCGGAGAAATTCCGCCCGTTTGAACACTAATTCAATCATAGGCTAACTCAGAACCATTTCTTCTTTCAAACTTACATAATTATTGCGATTCAATTACCGGCCGCGTCAATTAAAACAGGATTGTTGTTTTTTATCCATGCTAACCGGTGATTTTTATCGATAGAAATGAATGCATGACCGGAGATACTTCCTGCATGATCGATTAGTAGGGAATTCTCTTGGATTTGATGTGGTTCTGTTGTTATTTTGTGTTTGAATTTCAATGGTATGTAATGAAGACAAAGTACAAGATACTCGTCCATGTCGCTTTCTGGATTTACATGTTCAACCAGATTCTGCTTACCTTTGCCATGATGTCGGGAAAAAAGGTCGATTTTTTTGAGCAGATTACAATTTATCCTGTTACCAGTTTTATTACCTTTTACAGTTTCTACTTCACTTATAGCTTGTTTTTCACCCGGAAAAACAAGTTATGTCCAGTGTTATTTTTGATTATGGTCATTGCCATTCTGATCCCCTTTCGCGTTGGTCTTGAATACGTTTTCTGGAAATATATCGGATATAGCCACATTAAACCTGAAGAACCGCTGATGATCACCGGCGGATGGTGGTTCAACTCAATCCGTCTGGTGATTATATACGGAATTTATGCTCTGTTTATTCAACTTGCTATCAGTTGGTTTGAAACCCAGAAACTGAAATCGGAATTGCTGGTTGAAAAGCAATCGAGTGAACTGGCGCTGTTACGCTCACAAATCAACCCGCATTTTTTATTTAATACCCTGAACAATATTTATTCGCTGGTTTATAAAAAATCGGAGGATGCCCCGGAAGCAGTGATGAAAATGTCGGCCATTATGAGGTATATGCTTTATGATGCCACCACCGACAAAGTGATGCTGGAAAAGGAAATCGAATACCTAAAGAGTTTCATTGAACTGGAAAAGCTCAGGCTTAAACACCAGGATTTTGTGGAACTGAATATTTCGGGTGCTCTGGAAGGCCGGACTATAGCCCCGATGTTACTGATTCCTTTTGTTGAGAATGCCTTCAAACACTGTAGTAAAAATGTGACGTTCCCTGGAATCAGGATCAATCTAACCATTGGTGCACATGAAATCAGGTTCGAAGTGATTAATTACTTTCGGAAAAACAGCTCTGTTGCAAAGGATCAGGTAGGCGGAATCGGGTATAACAATATCCGCCGGCGGCTCAACCTGCTGTATCCGGGAAAACATCAGCTGAATATAATTTGTGATGAAAATTTGTACACCGTTAAATTAATACTTTCAATATGAAAATAAATTGCATTGCGATCGATGATGAACCTTTGGCGCTTGACATAATCAAGGATTATTGTTCAAAGGTTGAATTTCTGAATCTCCTGACAACATTCGATAATGCCATTGAGTCGATTGAGTATATCCGTTCAAATAAGGTCGATCTTATTTTTCTGGATATCCAGATGGAGGAGCTCACGGGAATCCAATTGCTGAATGCCCTCAAGTACCGGCCGTTCGTAATTTTCACCACTGCTTATGAACGATATGCGATCCAGGGTTTCGAGCTCGATGTGGTGGATTATATGCTGAAACCGATATCTTTTGAACGGTTCATCAAAGGAGTCAATAAAGTGTTCGAAAGAGTGCAGCTTGATGTGGGTGGTGCAAAACCTGAAACTAGTAAAACCAAACCGGCAGAAGCCTCATTTTTCTTCGTTAAGACCGAAACACGGATGGAACGAATTGAAAACAACGATGTCCTTTATGTTGAAGGAATGGGAGACTACTGGCGGATTGTTACGAAAACAAGACGGATCATGACCCTGATGAATGCAAAAAAACTGGAAGAAATACTTCATGAGCCCCAGTTTTGCAGGGTTCATAAATCATTTTTTATCGCCCTGGATAAAATAGAATCTATTGAACGTAACAGGATTAAGATCGGAGACCAATATATCCCTGTTAGCGAAACTTATCATAAAGCCTTTTTTGACCTGGTGGAGAGGAAAAAACTGGCGTGAATCAGGAAACCCAATCATAATCCATCTGTTTTCGTGCAAGATCGATACGCTTCACCCTGATTTTTAGTTTATCTCCAAGTTTAAACCGGTAGCCGTTCCGCTGCCCGATAATCTGGTAATTTTCCTCGTCCAGGTAGTAATAATCATCCTCCAGGTCGCGTAACCTGATCATTCCTTCACATTTCGTGCCCACAATTTCGGCGAAAATACCCCATTTGCTCACACCTGAAATCAGGGCATCGAACTGCTGACCAACCTTATCAAGC
>CAISJJ010000242.1 GCA_903885595.1 uncultured Bacteroidales bacterium | reverse complement strand
CTTTGATCTTTGAGTTTCATTTTTGGTTTTGAGTTTTGATCTTTGAGTTTTGAGTTTCTTTTTAGTTTTGATTTTTATCTGTGCGTTTTAAGTTTTCATTATGATCGGACAAACAAGTTTATTAGTAATATATACGGGTGGCACCATCGGGATGGTTCAGGATCCAAAAACCATGTCGCTGAAGCCGCTGACCTTTGATATTTTATACAAATATCTACCGGTACTGGAGAATTTCAATTGCAATATTGATTTCTACACTTTTGAGCCACTGCTCGATTCGTCGAACATGAATCCCGACTTCTGGATTCATCTGGCCAGTGTAATTGAGGAAAAGTACGAAGAATATGATGGATTTGTGGTCCTTCATGGTTCCGATACCATGGCCTATACTGCTTCGGCCCTGAGTTTCATGCTTGAGAACCTGAATAAACCAGTGATTTTTACCGGATCACAGCTTCCTATCGGGATGGTCCGCACCGATGGGCGCGAAAACTTCATCAATGCGATTGAAATTGCAGCAGCCAAGGAGATCGACACCCCGGTGGTGCCCGAGGTGGCCATCTGCTTTGAGAACAAACTATACCGGGGCAACCGGACCAGCAAGCTCAATGCCGAGAATTTCAAGGCATTCGTTTCGGGAAATTATCCGCTGCTCGGTGAAGTGGGGGTGCATATCAAATATCACCACAACCTGATCATAAAGCCCAATTTCAAAAAATTACGGGTACACAAGGAGCTGGATGAGAACATTGCCATTCTGAAACTCTACCCGGGGATTTCCCCCAACACCGTTGAAGCCATCCTGAATACCAAAGGACTCAAGGCCGTCATCCTTGAAACCTTCGGGGCGGGAAATGCGCCCACCATACCATGGTTCCTCGATCAGCTGCGCGACGCTGTATCCCGCGGTATCGTGGTTTTCAACGTCACCCAATGCAAGGGAGGCACCGTTGAAATGGGCAAATATGAAACCAGTGCCGGGCTTGGCAAGATCGGGGTAATCGGGGGGTTTGACATTACCACCGAATCGGCCGTAACCAAGCTGATGTACCTGCTCGGTTGCGGCTATTCACCCGAAAGTGTGAAGCAACTGCTTCAAACCTCCCTCCGCGGCGAAATGACTGTTTGATGTTCAGTTTTTTTTAATACCTTTGCCCGCTGAAAACGAAGGAAGAAGTACGAAGTAAGATTTTAGATGTCTTTTAAATCTTAATTCGTAATTCAAAAATCGTAAATTCCTGGAGAGGTGTCCGAGTGGTCGAAGGAGCACGCCTGGAAAGTGTGTGTACGCCAAAAGTGTACCCTGGGTTCGAATCCCAGTCTCTCCGCTTTAACTTTTTATAAAACGCTATGATTCAATGAATTATAGCGTTTTTTATTTTTACCTCACACGAAGTAACACACAGTTTGATGGTGTTGATTTTTTTAATAACGTGGCATACAAAGAAGTTGTAAATTGCATTTGTTTTTCAATTTAAAAAGAGGGATGATTTACAGGGTGAAAGTGGTTAAGAGTTAGGAATTAGGAATTAGGAGTTGATGATCAATATATTACGTATTTTGTTTGGTAAATGGAAAGTCGAAAAAGTAAACATGATTTCCATCCGGTTGCTCCTGGCATCATCCTGATCATTGCAGCGCCCATTTTCTATTATATTTTACGGTATGGTGTTGATGTTCCATATTGGGATCAATGGGAATATGTCGGTTTTTTTGACCATTTGTCGAAGGGTACTCTTACCCTGAAGGAACTTTTCAGCCAGCAAAACGAATATCGCCAGTTATTCCCGAATATTATTTTTGTATGCCTCGGAAGGTTCACCAATTGGAATGTACGTTATGAGATGATGGTCATTTTCGGGATGGCAGTAATTGTCTCATTTAATATCTTCCGTCTGTCTGAATTAACTTTTAAAGGCAGCAAATGGAAAAAATATCTTCTTCTGATTCTTGCTAATCTGCTCATCTTTTCACCTGCCCAATTTGAAAACTGGTTGTTTGGGGTTCAGATCGTTTACTTCGTTCCGATTGTATGTTTAACTACCGGGTTGCTCCTCTGTTATTCGTCAATCAAGAAACAATGGATTTTTTTTTATTGCATCGTTCTCGGCAGCATCAGTACCTTGTCATCTGCAAACGGGTTTTTGTATTGGATGATACTTTTCCCGGTTGTGTTTATGCCAATCAACAAAAGCAACATGATAAACCTGTGGCCAAAGATCCTGATATGGATATTTGCTGCGACCATTACCTTGATTTTATATTTGTACAATTATCACACTCCTGGTAATCATCCGGCCATTTTTGAACTTTTTCATGACCCCCTGAAATCGTTTTTCTACTTTTTCAATCTGTCAGGCAACCCGGTAGGGTTTGGGAATAATTTTCAAAGGTCTTTTTGGAGTGGCTTGTTTCTGGTAGCTGGGTATATTTTATTTATTGCATATTTTATTAGGCATTTGCGGGATAACGAATTAAACCGCCAGTTAAAAGTATGGATATTACTGGGTTCATATTCCCTCCTTACCGGACTGTTAATTACCCTCGGCAGAGTTGGATTTGGTGTCGGCCAGTCATTTTCTTCCCGCTACCTGGCCTTTACCTTGTATCTGGTTATTTCGGTTATTTACATGGCATCCATTGTTTTTGAACATCGGAAAAAAAGCGTGCATCCTGCAAAAATTCACAACTATCTCTTCTGGTTTTTATTCATTTTCTTGATCCTGGTTCAAATTTTTAAATATCCCGCCTCGGTTAACAACCTGAAAGCGTATCATAATGCCATTCAGCACGCAAAGGCAGGTTTATTGTTCATTCACTATATTGACCACAGCAAATGCCAGAGAATGATTTATCCTGCAAATTTTGCGGAGCTTGAGAAAAGGGCTGAAATATTGGATTCTTTGGGGTATTTACGGCCAGGATTAATTAAAAGCAAAGTGATTGAGGAAATTGAAGGCACAGATCACCTTGATGCCGATTTCGGAGCATTCAGCAAATTGCGTGTGGAACCTGATAGTACCTTTACTGTTTCGGGATTTGCAACATTGCCTTATCGAAATGAACCTGCAGATGCCATTCTTGTGACGGCTAAGAACGGGAACCGGCAATCAATTCTTATTGCGTTCGAAAATTCGGGTAACCCCGATTGGAAAATATCAATTCCGATTCATGATATTCCAAAAATTCCTTCAGAAATCAATGCCTGGGCTTTTGATGCAAACACAGGTAAAGCGTACCGTTTAAAAAACAGCCATGTTCTTGCAGAATAGCAGTATCAGCATTTTTTTTCCGGCATTTAACGATGAAGGTACCATCGTGACACTTGTTGAAGATGCTTTAAAAATTCTTCCGCAAACAACCTCCGATTTTGAGGTCATTGTGGTAAATGACGGAAGTACTGATGCCACTAAAAGGCTCCTGGATGAGCTCGCGTTGCGGTCGGACCATGTAAAAATTTTTCATCACGAAACCAATATGGGTTATGGTGCGGCGCTTAGAACAGGATTTCTGCTTGCTGAAAAGGAGCTGATATTTTATACGGATGGCGACGGACAGTATGCTGTTGAAGATTTGTTAGAAATGATTCCGTTAATGACCGAAAAGATGGATGTGGTAAATGGTTATAAAACTGACCGGGCAGATAAACCTTATCGAAAGATTATAGGCGCTCTGTACAATATTTTGGCCCGTACCTTTTTCAGCCTTCCCATTCGTGATATTGACTGTGATTTCAGATTGATTCGCAAAAGCGCTATCCGTAAAATCAATCTCGAGTCGACCAGTGGAATAATTTGTGTGGAGCTCATTTATAAACTGCATGCCGCAGGCTGTACCTTTACAGAGTTTCCGGTAAATCATTATACCCGTAAATTTGGAGATTCTCAATTTTTTACATTTCCGAGGGTTTTACGAACTCTTATAGGTTTTTGGAAGCTCTGGATTAACCTTGTTATTCTCGGACGCAGATAAAATGAAAACAGCTAAGCCACCGGTCTTTTAATCACTGCAATCACTGATAACCCCGCACAAAGGGTGTTTCGGGTGTCCTTCAAAATTTTTGCTTCCAGGTTTAGCGTAGCAGTAAATAATCTGTTGAGCCATTCAAGTTTCTGCGGCAAGGGTCGCACATCAGAGCCTTTATCAGCCAGTCCAACCGGTTTTAATATCAGCCTCCGTAGCAAGGCCAACGGGAAAAGGAATGAATTTGCATAGGTTGATCGTATAATTTGAAAACCTGCCTCTTCAGCCTTTTTCGTAAGCGATTTACGGGTATAGCGCGATGAGGATTCCAGGGCGATATCATGCCCGCTGCGCATCCATTTATAAGCTGCAACACGCACAAATGCAATACCACCGGGTTTCAATACACGGTACATTTCCTTAAGGGCAAGGATATCATCATTTTCTGCGGGTAATTGCACCAATACATCAAAACTGGTTACTACATCAAAACTGCAATCTTCAAAGGGCAAGCTGGTCACCGATGCCTCATACAATTCGTTATCATTTGCTTTTCGGCAAAATTCAAGTGCAACAGGCGATACATCAATTCCTGAAACGCTTCCGTTTCCTGAGTACCTGGCCAGCCATGAAAGCATCCCTCCGGTGCCGCACCCTGCATCTAGTATTGATCTTTTTACGGGTGGTAACAAGTAGGGGTCAAGGAGTGCAAATGAAATTTGCCGCATCCCTTTATACCACCAAAATTCCTGTTCCAGTGTAAACAAATCACAGAAATCCTGCTCTGTCATTTCAAATGATGGTTAAATACAATTATTTATCGTCTCATCAAGCCCATCGCCCTTAATCCATCGAATAACGGGTCGGGTTCCTGCTGAAAACCGGCGGCCGCGATGATTTTCTGCATATGCATTTTCCTCATCAGCTACTAATAATGCATGGGTCTTTTCATGAATAAAATTCCTCAATTGCATCACAAACAAAATTTATTTCTGTTGAAGTAAGGCCAGGAAAGCAGGGAAGGCTCAAAATTGATTCACACCAGTTCTCTGCTTCCTGAAATGACCCGGAAACCATCCAGGGCCCTGGTACCTTGTTTAAAGGGCTTTCCCAGTGAACCTTGCATCCAATACCACGATTCTTCAAAAATGTCATTAAGCAATCCCGGTTTTTCACCCTGATAACATAAAGGTGATACAATGATTTACCGCTTATCGTGATGCCAAGATCATGCAATCGGTGGTTGTATTGTTGTGCGATTTCCTGGCGCATCCCGAGCCAATCAGGCAAATGTCTTAGTTTTATGCGCAAAATGGCTGCCTGTATCTCGTCAATTCTTGATGTAATTTGCCGACGGTCGTGTAACCTATCATCCCTGCCACATAATTCACGCATACTCATTGCGAGCGATTCATCATCAGTGGTCACCGCACCGGCATCTCCCATTGCTCCCAACGATTTTGTCGGATAAAAACTCCAGGCTGCGTTTGTCCCCTGAAATGGCTTCCAGCCATGGGCGTGAGCGGCATCATATAGCCGGGCAACAGGAGAACCAGGTTCGGGGAGTCGTCCAAAAATCAGTACCGGCAAGTTATCCTCTGCAGGTGAAATTAGCCAACCTTCTGAATTTATTTCGGCAATCTGAACTTCAACACTACCACGATGAAGTCCTGTTCCTGTAAGCGGAAGCGTATTGGCAGGAATTGTTGCAGTTTTTAAACCCATTGCCATTGCTGCCAGAGTGAGTGCATCCGTCCCGCTATTACAGCATACAGCGTACTTTTGGCCACAATAGCAAGCCCATTCTTCTTCAAATAAATGTGTTTGTCGCCCGCGCAGAAAGGATGAACGGTCAATGCAGTCTGCTATCGCACGTTCGATTTCTTTTCGTATGGGCTTATTTGAGCGGTGAAGATCGCAAAAAGGGATTGCATTCATTTGCGATTCATTGAACCGGAATTATAATTCAGATTATACGGCTTATCGAATAAATCGGGAGGCTTCATGATAAGGTATCTGCGAAAACATCTCATTATTCTGACAATCCTCCTTAAATTGATAATTGGATTAATCGATTTTATTGTTAACATAACCTCACATTATTCCCAAAGATTATGTTAAAAGATTTGTAAAGATATGAAATAATTTATAGTCCACCTGTAAGCTTCCCCGATCTTCGGCCAATTAAAATTAGAGTCACAAGCCCGCGTTTAGCGGGTGCGTTAGGAAAAAAATTTAATTTTAACCAACCGATTTTGATATGAAGAAAAGTAGATTTACCGAAAATCAGATCATTACGATTCTGAAGAAACAGGAAGCCGGGGTCAAACTTTCAGAGATCACCAGGGAGTATGGCATTAGCGAAGCTACCTTTTACAACTGGAAAGCCAAATATGGCGGCATGGACGTAAAGGAAATTAAACGCTTACGAGAACTCGAAGCTGAACATTTCAGGCTAAAAAAGATGTATGCCGAATTGAGCCAAGAGAATTATGCATTAAAGGACCTGATAGCAAAAAAGTTATAAGGCCTGACGATAAAAGGGAAGCAGTTGATTTTTTGGTTATGGGCAAATTTGCGATATTGTAGACTCGATAGAACCCTTGTCCGGTTCCATATTCATTATTCCCGTATGTTTCAATCTCCAATCTTGTGTAATTAGTGAATTGTCCCTTTATGCATACTCAAACAGTCGAAGTATAATTCATACGGATTTATTCTGATTTCCAGGATCCAGAGGAAAATTTAACCTATTCGCTGCCAGCGATTTTCGGAAAAAATTGTTTGATTAATTATTTCGCCCGGATCGAATGATCTCGCCTCAAGCACAATATCAGCCCGATGTTTGGTTTTTAGTTTATCTGTCTGCCCCGTTTGATGTGAATCTGCAATGAAAATTAAAATTCCCGGAATTATATGGTTGCTCAAGGCACCTGACTCGCAAACCACCGGAAGAATATGAGGATTGCATTCCTTCATAAAAATGTCAAATGCAGTTTCAAGATGTTCATCACCTGTTTCCATGAAATAGGATTTGAATGCACCTGCTTTGAGGAATTGTCCGCTGTTTTTATGATGTTCCTCCATTTCATTGAAAATCCGGAACCCTTCAGCAGCGAATACTAATTTGGCACTCCCAAGTGAATCATGCACATGGGGGGAAATTTTAAGGGCCAGAAGCGGGAACTTTCCGGAAAAGGCACTAATGAGAGCCCTAGCCATATAGGTCTTTCCAACTTTTTTACCCGATCCGGAGATAATGATGAATTGCGGACATGATTTTCTGAGCATGAATGTTTTGCTGATCAGGGAATAAATAGCTTAAAGCAGGCAAACAACAGGACAATTGCCAGGGAGATTTTAAATAATCTGACCGGAAGAAATTTCATGGCAGTCATTGAACCAACGAGTCCGCCTGCAACAACAACAATGATCCAGAAAACAAAACCAGGAGGTAAAAGGATACCACTAAACTGCAGTCCGATCAAACCAGCAAGAGAATTACAAAGGATAAACAGGGAAGAATAGACGCCTGTTTCCTTTATGTGCGACCACTTCATCAAAATGAATATCGGGCTGAGGATGATGCCTCCACCAATACCTATCATCCCTGACAGCAGGCCAAGAACTGACCCGATGACAACCGATAACAGGATACCGGGTGGAGGTTTTATTTCGTATTCTCTGGATGGACGGTACAATAGCCGAAGCAAGGCACCGAGAAGCAGGATTCCCAGGATAAATTTATAAGTTTCCGGCTTGATCTGGATGAAGGCGCCCAGAAAGGCCATGGGGATGGCGGGAATAAGAAATGGCAGGAATAGGCGCCACCGGATTTTAAACCCGCTCTGGAAATTGACAAACGCGATCCCGGCAACAAAAAGATTCAGAATCAGCGCAGAGCTTCTGAAATAAATGGTGCCAACTGCGAAAATAGACATCACGGCCAGGTAGCCACTGGCGCCACCATGACCCACCAGGGAATACATAAATGAAACCAGCAACAGGGATAAAAAAAAGAGCAGTGTGACTTCCATAAGAATAACGTTATTCCTCTTAATGAATAACGTCATTAAATTAATAAAAAAACGCTACAGTACATCAGATTGTTTTGTCAGAAATATCACAAAATCATGTGCGATTTGATGATATTTGATCACGATTTTTCGACCTGATTTTGACAACTTTGCACCACCTCCCCCTTTCCCTCCCTGCTTTAATTCAACCAGAAGGGCAGGCGCCAATTCATTCATGGAGCGAACGGCATAATATGCCTTGCGATAGGACAATCCCATGGAAATGGCTGCTTTTCTAAGAGATCCAAGCGCTTCGATCTTCTCCAGAAGTTCAATTCTTCCTGAACCTAAAAAATTTTCTCCGTTAATTTCAACCCAGATTCTACCGTTTACCGTTACTTTTTTCATCAGTCAAAAAAATAAACCAGATATTTTTACAAAACTAGTAATTAATTTTTATGCATATTTGTTATATAGATGAAACTAGATTAGTGAATCTGATGGGCATGTTGGACAGGCGAAGGTGAACAGGCGAAGGTGAACAGGCGGACAAGCGGACAGGTTAACAGACAGATAAACAATCAGGCGAAAAAGCGAAAAGGTGAAAAGGTGAACAAATGAACTATTAAACAGAAAAGTGAAAATAATTGACAATTCGTTTATCAACCCATCAGCCAGCTTATCAACTTGCAAACTTACCAGCTTACCAACTTGCCAACTTACCAGCTTGCAAACTTACCAGCTTACCAACTTGCCAACTTACCAGCTTGCAAACTTACCAGCTTACCAACTTGCCAACTTACCAGCTTGCAAACTTACCAGCTTACCAGCTTACCAGCTTACAACTTCCCATCCGATAAAATAGAATAAACCCACATTAATGAACCGAAGGAATTTTATCAGGATTTCAACGCTGAGTGCAGGCGGCGCAATGCTTGGCACCATCGGAATCAGCGGGGCAAAAGGACCTTCCCTGCTTGACCGGCTTTCAGGCAACGTGCATCCGGATGAATCAAGGTATCTCCGGACACCGACCTATTGCGAAATTTGTTTCTGGAAATGCGCCGGCTGGGTCTATAAAAACGACCAGGGGGAAATCTGGAAGATTATCGGCAATGAAAATGATCCGCACTGCAATGGCCGGTTATGTCCCCGGGGAACCGGTGGTGTTGGAATGTATTACGACCAGGATCGTTTGAAAACCCCGCTCATCCGCACCGGTCCCAAGGGAAAACAGGAATTCAGACGAGCGAGTTGGGACGAGGCGCTTGATTATGTGGCAAAGAAACTTGATTTCATCGGAAAAAAATACGGTCCTGAAACGGTCGCACTCATCACCCATGGGTCAGGTGGAAAACTTTTCACAACATTAATGAAAGCCTATGGCTCCGACTCTATTGCTGGTCCTTCCTATGCACAGTGTAAAGGACCACGTGAGGCTGCATTCGGGCTCACCTTTGGCGCCGGGCTTGAATCTCCGGAACCTACAGACATTCGTGATACACGTTGTCTTGTTTTGATTGGCAGCCATCTTGGAGAAAACATGCACAATACGCAGGTTCAGGAGATGGCCGATGCCATTGACCGCGGCGCCACCATCATCACCGTGGATCCACGGTTTTCAACAGTTGCCAGCAAATCTAAATTCTGGCTTCCCATCAAACCTGCAACCGACATTGCCCTTTTACTTGCATGGACGAACGTAATCATCAGCAATGGCTGGTATGACAAGGACTATGTTGAAAAATATACCTCCGGATTTGACAAGCTGAAAGAGTATATTAAGCCTTTTACCGCGGAATGGGCTTATGGCATAACAACGCTAAATCCCAACATGATCCGTGACACCGCCAGGGAGATGGCCAACGCTTCACCGGCAGTGATTATTCACCCGGGCCGGCATGTCACATGGTATGGCGATGATACACAGCGCTCACGTGCCATTGCAATCCTGAACGCGCTGCTCGGTTCCTGGGGCCGCCGTGGCGGATTTTATCTTCCCGAATTGAAGGAGATACCAGAATATCCGCATCCACCATTTCCACCCGTCAGTAAATCGTGGCGCGACATTCTCGGCGATCAGTATCCTTTTGCCGACCTTCCGCTGGCCAATGCCATTGTGGACGGCTCAATTCCAGGACATCTGAAGGACTTTCAGTACCGTGGCTGGATTGTCAATGGCAGCAACCTGAATATGACCATGCCCGACACCCGCAAGACGCTCGAAGCCATCCAACAACTCGATCTGCTTGTTGTCATTGACACCATGCCGATGGAAATCACCGGCTGGGCCGATGTTATCCTTCCAGAATGCACCTATCTTGAGCGTTACGACGTACTCAGGAATGACCATAACAGGGAACCGGTAATCGCACTGCGCATGCCGGCAACCGAACCGAAATATGATACGAAGCCCGACTGGTGGATTGCAAAGGAACTTGCAATAAAAATGGGTCTTGGAAAATATTTTGACTGGAAATCTTTTGATGAATTCCTTGATTACAAGCTCAAACGGATGGGCTCATCCCTGGAGGAGATGAAGAAAATCGGAGTAAAAAAATATGAACGAACCTCCGGAGACCTCTATTTTTCAGCAGATAATCCACCTTCTTTTGATACCCCATCCGGGAAAATTGAACTGTACTCAGACCAGCTGGAGCAGGCCGGTTTTGATCCGCTGCCCCGTTACACGCCGCACGAAGAACCTCCCGAAGGATATTACCGTTTAAATTACGGGAGGACACAATCCCATACCTTCAGCCGGACTTCCAATAACCCGAATTTGTCGGCCATCATGCCTGAAAATTTAGTGTGGGTCAATCCCAAGATCGCCGCCAACTGGCAATTGAAGGATGGCCAGGAGGTGTGGCTCAAAAACCAGGATGGCGCTATCACCAGTTTCCCTGCAAAGGTCAGGATTACCGAACGGATTCGCTGGGATTCGGTTTATATAGTCCATGGTTTCGGTCACACGAATCCATTGCTTACAAGGGCTTATGGCAAAGGGGTAAGCGATTCAGCCCTGATTACCAAAGTTCTTGTGGATCCGGTAATGGGCGGAACCGGGATGAGGGGAAATTTCGTGACATTTTTAACTGAAAACCCTGATAAGGAGGTGAAGGCATGAGATTCGCAATGGCCATTGATACCCAAAAATGTGTCGGCTGCAGCGATTGTGTTGTTGCCTGCCAGACAGAGAATGCTGTTCCTATCGGTTATTGCCGCGATTGGATTGTCGAGGTTAACGACGGGACCTATCCGCAACTGGAAATGGAAATCCGCTCTGAGCGCTGTAACCAATGTTCCAACTCCCCCTGCGTACGCTGCTGCCCCACTGCGGCAAGCCATTACGATTATGGAGGAATTGTTCTTGTTACACAGCATAAATGCATCGGGTGCGGTGCATGTATCGCCTCCTGCCCCTATGATGCCAGATACACGCATCCCAAGGGTTATGTTGACAAATGCACCTTTTGTGTCCACCGCGTTAAAGAGGGACTTCCTCCAGCCTGTGTTGCAGTGTGCCCCACAAAATGTCTTTACTTCGGTGATACCGATGATCCCCGCAGTGAAATATCACTGGTGCTGAAAAAGCGGAAATATAAAAGGCTGATACCTGAAGCCGGGACCAACCCCAATCTTTACTTTTTAATCTGAGCGCCATGAGAGAAGAGCTAATCATCAGCGGTCGCATGAATCCCATGGTGGATCCTACCCTGAACATCTGGCACTGGCAGATTCCATTGTATCTCTTTGTCGGAGGCGTAGCAGCAGGCATCCTGTTCTTTGCCTCACTCTATTATATCATGGGACGTGAGAAAAAATATCCTGCTGCAATCAAGTGGGCGCCAATGGTTGCACCTTTTTTACTTATCCTTGGTTTGGGTGCCTTATTTCTTGACCTGAACCATAAAGCATTTTTCTGGCAGCTATACATGGTTGTCCGCTTCGAATCACCCATGTCGTGGGGTGCATGGGCACTGCTGGTCATCACGCCTTTGTCTATTGTGTGGTCGGCGACCTGGATGAAGGAGGTGTTTCCCGGATGGCATTGGAAATACCCCTTTCTTGAAGAATTGGAGGCCTTTTTTATCAAATACCGTTTCGTCATTGCCTGGATCATGCTGCTTTACGCAGTTATCCTGGGTGTGTATACCGGTATCCTGCTGTCGGCATTCAATGCGCGACCTCTTTGGAATACCAGCATCCTTGGTCCTTTGTTTTTTGCCTCCAGTCTTTCGACGGGCGCAGCCGTGATCATGCTGATGGCAAAAAGCCACCTTGAACGAAACATTTTCAGCCGTATCGACCTGATAATGATCGGGATCGAGCTGTTCCTGATCGTGCATATGTTCATGGGGTTCCAGGCAAGTACACAGGTTCAGATCGATGCTGCCAACATGTTCCTTGGTGGTCCATATACAGAAGTATTCTGGATTTTTGTCGTGCTCATCGGCATGCTTCTTCCTGCATTTCTTGAGGTTCTCGAACTCATCGGGTATAAAATTCCGATTGTCATCACCTCGACCCTTGTACTCACCGGCGGGATATTTCTCAGGTTTATCATCGTATATGCAGGGCAGGCGAGCAGGTACCTCTACTAAGAATGAATATCGAATATTGAACATTGAATAACGAATATCGAATTGAACAAAATGGAAACAAAAGAAGAACCTAAAAAGAAGAGGTATATGAATCCCTATATTGGAGGGGTTTTGCTTGGTTTAGTGTTGTTAGCGGCGAATTTCATTTCCGGGCGCGGACTTGGAGCCAGTGGTGCAATAAAGAGTGTCGTGGTAGCTTCAACGCAAGCAGTAGCTCCAAAATATGCAGAGCGAACGAAATATTTCAAAGAATACCATGAGGAACAT
>CAISJJ010000241.1 GCA_903885595.1 uncultured Bacteroidales bacterium | reverse complement strand
GATAACAGCAGGCTTTTACCGAACCGCCGAGGGCGGATGAACAGCAGAGAATTACCTGTATCTTCCAGAGTGCGGATAAAATGGGTCCGGTCGCAGTAAAAGTAGTTCTGCGTGACGATTTCCTTGAAGTCGAAAATACTGTATGGGAATTTCATTATTCCTCCTGTAACTTTGGAAAAGGGGCACCAGGGATAGGCAGTCTAAATTGCTCTGATGCCAATCGCTGCACAATTGTCGTGAAAATCAAACTGAAAGTTCTCCCGATCCTTGCCTGTGTGCGCCGTCACACTCAGCCGATCCGTTTCCCGCATGGCATATTCGCACGGTAAAAACTCCTTGATCGCCACACGGGTCCTAAGCATGGTATCCCAACACAGGCTCCTCGCTGTCTACAGTGGGTAATATGACATTTCATGAGGGCAGGTTGAAACGTAGCCGTAAAAGTAACACAACTAAAATCATATTTCAATGGGTTTACCCACTGTAGGCAGCGAGGAACCATTTTTTTTATCATATTCTTCAAGGACGGCAATAATACCAGCTTTCAATAATTTTGATGAAACTTTTATGCCTCTTTGCACTGCCAACAATTTGAGTTCACGAACATTGTTGCCGGCATAGCCTTCTTTAGCTATAACTTTAGCAGGTTCCAGTTTGTTTTCCAATTGCTTCAAGCAACCATTAACAGACTCAATTTTCTCCTGAAAATGTTGCTCCAATTTTTGTATCATTTCGGTCAACTGAGATGGTAATGAAACTAACACATCTATTTTCCGGTTTATATTTTCTAAGTCCTTTTTAAAAGGTTGCAGAATATTAGTGGATACATCCTTTTGAGCAGACGCTTTTTCATCTGATTCAATCACAGGGGCAGACGAAGATATTTCCGCCTGACTTTGGAGAGCATGCAATTGTTTAACAACTATTTCCTCATCTTTTGGAGAAATAACAAAGGCATTGACCATTTCTCCTTTACGTGGGTCTTTCTCTCTCGCTCTGACTGCCGCCCAGTATTCCAAATATCCGTCAATGACTTCAAAACTTTCTGGACCCGTAGCTTTTAATACCAGAGGTTTCAACAATCCATCGCTCTCCAGAATGGAATCCGCCAACTCTTTTACCTTTGTTTTATCAAACTCTTCACAAGATTTGGCGGAAGTAATACATACAACATCTACTAAAAAAAATTTCATTATTTTAACCCTATCTTGTTTAACACTTCAACTGCTAAAGATTCAAAATCTTCTGCGGATTGTTCTGCTGAAGGCGTAGATTCAAATTTACAAAGTTCAAAAATTGATTTTGGATCGGGAATTTCCAACCCGCCATCTTTTTTAGTACGGCTCACAGATGCTGAAAGAGCCGATCTTTCATAAATAATGCTTTCCATCAATGGTAAATTATGACGATCATGTATCACTCTTTTCTGCCTCGGAAAGGTATGTTTGAGATATTGGGAATTCGTTGAAATCCTTGATGGTAAAACACCTAACAAGATTAGTGAATCTCGTGCAACAGATTCACGGTATTCATTGACCTGTTTAACAAAATTTTTCACATTGTTCAAACCCTGATTTGCAAACGGTTTCAAATCCGAAGGAATAATCAGATAATTCGAAGCTATCAGAGGAATTTCGGCATATAAATCCCTTGAAGGTGGTGTGTCAATAATAACAATATCATAGTCATCTTGTACCTGTCTGAGTTTAACAATCAGTCTTGAACGGCTTACAGCGATCTGAGTCAGTTTGTCCTGGTGTACAATTAAATCAATATGTGAAGGGATAACATCAACTTCCGGTGTATTAAATCCATCAGACCTGCGGGCAATATCGGCAATGAAATTGGAATCACCTGATTCAAGCAATTGATATACATACTTATGGATAATATTATCATCTTCCTCAAATTGGAACTTGATAAGTCCGGTAGCAAAAGTCGTATTGGCCTGGGCATCCATGTCAATCAATAACACTCTTTTGCCCTTCCTGCTTAAAGCTGCTGCCAAATTGACTGATACTGTCGTTTTACCTACGCCACCTTTATTGTGATATATGGAAATAACCCGCATTTTTGATCTATCACTTTCAATCTTATTTCCGGTGTTATCCTGAGATAACATATCTGATGTGGTTGAAACTTGTGATGCTGAACGGATATGTGTTTTTTTATTTCCGGCAACATCCGTTGTATTAACATGCTGTTGAATATCAGTATCTCGTGTGACTGGTATTGATGTTAATTTCGTTTTCCCTAAAATAGCACGAATATCATTTATCCTATCAGTTATTTCCCGCCCCAAACATTCAAATATCAAACGAATTTCCTCATCCGCATTCCTTTCATAAATTTTCAGTTCTTTTCCGTTTGTTAAGACTCCGTAACGGGCATTCAGATTGACTAAATAGCGTACAAGTTTTCGTTTATATCTGGCCAAGTTTTCGTTTGGGTGCTTAGCTTCAATAATTATGGCGGGCGGACTGATTTTATTTAAAACAAAAGGAAGAATAGGTGTTATCAATGTTAAAAAATCTAAACGTATATTGGCGAGTCTAACTTCCTTGTTCCAACTGTCTGGAGGATAACCTAATTCCGGCAATAGATAACCGACTATCAATTTAGAGATGACTTCACTTTCATTACGGCAAAATTCCGGTTCAAAGTTCAAAATACTCTCCTCTTATCTTTCAAATTTTATCAATCAGTTAACTTTTTCTGCATTTCCAGGATGGCGTAAACCGGGCTTTCTTTTTCACCGGCCACATCCCCGATCACATATACCACCGGCATCAAATTCTTACAGCCATTGATCGCCCAAACCCGTCAAAAAGCGGGATTGCTGAATTTTGGTCCTTCTGAACGATTTCCATGATCCTTTTCGCTCTATCCGTGTATAACCTTATCCCTTCCCAATACGGTGTGCAGAAAAGCTTCTGCAAGAGAAGGCCGTCATCATCAAACCACCGGGGCAGCACTCCGCCCAGAAAATAGCCGCTGTTTCGAAATACGTCCACGGCAGCCCCTACCCAGGGTGACCCCAGTTTCAGCCATACCTGAATCACTTCCACACCCTGGCGCCTTACTTCATGCTCCATCTTTTCCACCGACGCTTCCAGGTCTGCTCCGGTTTCCTGAAAGGTCACCCGAGCAACCGAGGCAAAATCAAAAATCCTGATCTGGAACACAGTTGCACACTCTTGAGGCAATGTCTCCAGCGAGGGGGAAAAGAATCGTGCTTCAACCATTCCGGAGTAAAGAAACTGCAGGGCATGGGTATATACCGCCGGGAGATATATCCGGTGCGGTCTTTGCGTTACAGGCCGGTATGCCGCCATGCAAGCCACCCGGCCCTGGCTGCCTTTCTCGGCCGCAAAGGCTGCGGCCGGCATGAGAGCAAGCTCAAGGCCCATCTCCACAGCTCCAAGATCATGCCAGTTCTTCTGAAGATGGGTATGCTGACACACCGGTTCGCCGAATATTCCGGCAACCCAAGGTCTGGACGGCGTCCACCGGTGAAACAGAAACCATTGCAGACGATTATTGATTCCATGAGCCCGGTATGACCTGAGAACCAATCCGGCTGCGGATTCATAGATACCTTCATAAGGGGATGATTGAATCGCATGGGTCACCCCCACCACCCGTCCAGCTTCGTTACGCGCCACAATGGAACAACAATCCCCGTCGGCATTGGCTCGGATCAAAGCATCGGGATCGTAATACAGGCGGATGGGGTAGTTCTCACCATATACGTCCCGAAACAGATCTGCAATGCCAGGTGCATCTTCAGGTCTGAAAAAGTCTATGACAACGGTATGCCCGTCTCGGGTCTGGATGGGGCGGTCCTGCTCTTCCATGCAAAGGGTTTTCAATTTCGGTTTCCTGATTTCAGTAATTGTATTTTCAGTCTCAATATTCAGGCGATTTGATTGATTAATGCTCGCGGTTTTATAAGACGAACCATAATTTCTATTTACCGAACAACCGAGGGTGAATGCTTGCTTTCCCACCGTTTGTCCAGATAATACAGAATCGGAACCGTCATACGGGAAAAGAGAAGCGACGCCACTTCTCCGGCCATCAGGCTGATGGCGAGGCCCTGAAAAATAGGGTCAAACAATATGACTGACGCGCCTACAACCACGGCGGCCGCGGTCAACATCATGGGCCGGAAGCGAACGGCTCCGGCGTCAATGACCGCCAGATCAAGGGGCATGCCCTGGGCCACACGAATTTCAATAAAATCCACCAGTATGATGGAATTTCGAACCACGATTCCAGCCCCGGCAATGAAGCCGATCATGGAGGTGGCTGAAAAAAATGCACCCATCAGCCAGTGAGCCGGCAATATGCCGATCAGGGAAAAAGGAATAGCCATCATGATGACCAGCGGTGTGGAAAACGACTGAAACCAGCCCACCACGAGTACAAAAATAATGACCAGAACCACGGCGAAAGCCATTCCCAGATCCCGGAACACCTCGTAAGTAATGTGCCACTCGCCGTCCCATTTCATGGCGAATTTGCGATCGCTGTCCG
>CAISJJ010000240.1 GCA_903885595.1 uncultured Bacteroidales bacterium | reverse complement strand
TCGCATAGCAATTGATTAATTTTCTTTTCTGCAAAAAAACGCCACATGGCGTCCCATAATTGTTCACCAGTATGCAGATTATCAGGATGGTTGTTTTTAGCCGGTGTACAAAGCCACTGAATGAACTGATCAGCCAGTTTGTGAAAGGATGCTCCATGGACGGACATGCCATGGTACACAGGCGTAGGCGGTGATGGATTTTTACCAGCAAGCCAGTCTATCCGCCATGCCGGATACAAAACCGCTAATATGAGTTGTGTTACATTGATTTTGTTGACATCCATTTAAGCACCGTCATGTTGGGAGCGTGATATTGTTTAATTTCAGGTATCATACTAAAAATCGATCTTACTACAGCCACATCAGGCCATTGATTTTTGACCATATCGAACAATTCAGTGAAAGCCATCAATTTCTCTTTTGCAACAATTGAGGTTATCTTTTCAATTAATTCGGATGGGTGAGTTATATTTACGCCAGATATGGGTGTATTGTCCTTATCCACGTAAATGGGGCCTGTCAATGACCTCCAGAAATCCTGCAGTTGATTTCGAAGGAAATCGCATACGCTATCAATATCAGCAAACGAAATATCACCGCAAACAGTTTCATTGAACATATCTTTTGCAGCATATATCCTGCATGTCATTTTGAAATCCAAACTTGAAATCTGAAGGTATTGCTGTTTGGCTTTGTTGATTTCGGGCGCACTTATCCAGTTACCTGGAATATTTTTTAAGTCTGGTGTACGCAGAAATACACTTTTGGCTTGCTCTGCGCTGTTAAAAAGTTTTTCAGATTGTGATTTGATAGCCTGCCATCGCATATGATTGTTGCCATCCTCAAATCCAAAATAATAATGTTGATTATTGATTTCCCATTTAATTTGAAAATAGTCTTTCGAGCATTTATAAGGTTTTACACATAACCCTGACAGTCCAGCAGCCAGATCCTGTATGACCCACATTAATGAGTTCACGTCATAAGCTGATCTGTGGGAATCAGATTCAATTTTTTCAATAATGGTCAAGTAATATTCTTTAAGCTGCGTTTCTATATCTATTATCTGCTTTGATATGTTTGCTACTTCATCCCAGCGCAGGTGACCTTTCCCTATGAATCCACGTATTCCCATTTGAGAAATATTGTTAAAGAGTGATTCCAACCAACCATCTTCCAGCATTTTCTCAGAATGTCCGAAACCGAAATCCCATTGTTTCAAGCGTTCTTCAATTAACAATTTACCCTGTTCTTTGCTTATCCCTTCCAGCTCTATTGCTGGGCTAAGACAATCAATTTGGGCATCTTGCCAATGCTCTCTCATAATTTTCCATGGAGCAACATTTGCAGTAATAACAGTCATATGATTTGGAATAGTTTTCACCAGCGTTTGAATGACAGTTCCAAATGTTGCGGCATGGGCATCTGATAAAAGATACACTTCCGTCTCATCAAAAGAGAACACAAACGGACGTACAGGAAGCGTTAAACGGCATAAATCCGTAAGACGATTTTTACATAAATCATTTTTATACGCTGTCGAACTGTCAATTGGAACAAAATCTGCAACGCGAATACCTATTTTTTTAGCTTCATCTTCATCGATGCTGTTTCCTTTGAGCCAATCCAGACATGACTGTTTAAGCGGGTTCGACGGCTCATATGCACAGATATATAGAACATTAAGCCAACTTATGGTTGACGTATTAAATGGATCATTAATTGTTTCACAAACATCGCACAGTCCTTTAAAATATTTTTTTACTACTTTATAGTTTTTTGTTTCCCTAAACTCTTTTAATGTTAATCCTTTCAAATAATTAATAATGTCTGTCGACTTTTTGGGTTGTGACTTTTTAGGTTGCAGCTTTTCAATTTGAATTCCTTGTAATATCAGGTCAACAAAAATCCCATGAGCTATGGTTTCCAGTTGGGTGAGGCTATCTGTTTGCAAATCATTGTTGTTGGCTCGATCTGGAAAACTCAACTCTTGCACAGTTCTTAAAAGTATGGAAGTCCAGCATGATTCCGGATCCTGAAATGGTAAAACATAAACCAAAGTGGCCTTTGTGGATAAGTTTTGAAATAACCGGCCCAACAAATGAGATTTACCATAGCCTGGTTGTGGAGATGACAAAAATACAGCACGACCAAGCTGTTTTTGGGGAGTATAATTCAACGATCCGAAGCTATTAAGTAAACGGTCTAATTGTTTGTCATTCAACCCTGATATCGCATTTTCGATTTCGCGTGGTCTTTTCACATGAACATTGCTGAATGGATTGATGCACAAAGTGGTTGACATTATTTTTCTCCTAAAGAAAACGAACCATGAGATGTTGATCACCATTAATCTCTATGGCTCCTGTGTGAATCTCATCAGAAGAGAGTGACCAATCTCCATAACTCAATACGGCTCGACCTTCACGGCTTTCTTTGAGCAGGAAATTTTTCAACACATCCATCTGAAGCCCGGCTTCCTGGAATAATTCAAAAATCCATATATCCGAAAAATGAAATCTTTGTTTTACTTTTTGATATGAATCCATAACCGATTTCCGCAATTCCTCAGGATTCGGAGCAGGAGATGCAGGCTCATTCGGATTCGGAGCAAGAGATGCTGGTTCAGGCATGAATGGAATCAGTCGATCTATATGGATACATAGAAATGATCTGGCTGCCTTCAGCATTATGATTTTTTTTTCTTGAGCCAGTATTCTCAGCGCCTCATCAAATTCATTTTTGGGCCGTCCTTTCAGACCAGCAATAAGTTTGTTTTTTGAAATAAGTAGTTCTTTGCTTTCTTTCGTCTTCTTTTCAATGTGGTTATATGCAATTTCAAATGGCTGATTTTTATATCTGGGTAAAACCCATCTTGGATATTTCTTAGTTCCTATATCGCTGATTTCATTAGCTTTATGCAATGCAGTGAATGCCTTTACTTTTTCTTCACTGCCTTTGCTCGTACACAAAGCTGACTTTGAAACGCCTTTTTCGCGGGCGTTTTCTATTTTTGCCAAGAATTCCTTTTTGTAATCTTCTTCTGTTTTTCTGGCCACTTTACCATTCTCCTTTTGCCCTAAGTCCACAGGCGCAAATATCTATAAATTTTGTCAAATCAAATTAACAAGCACTTTCGTCCAAACAAAAAAGCACTGTGTACATTAATCACCTGAATCCTTGGCAAATTATTATGTATGAACTTGCGCCAACATATACTGCGAACAGGCATAATCTGCGTTTTCCATAAACTCCCTCTCCCAGCGGGGGAGGGTTGGGGTGGGGGATCAAAAACGTAAAATTATGCC
>CAISJJ010000239.1 GCA_903885595.1 uncultured Bacteroidales bacterium | reverse complement strand
GTACTTTACCGGCGAGGGCAAATACCTTGGTCCCTTTGCTTTTTTCCGTTCCATATTGCGCATATGCATCAGCCCCATGAATGATGATCCAGGGAATATTGGCATATGTTTCAACATTGTTGATATTCGTCGGTTTTTTCCATAACCCCGATACAGCCGGGAAAGGCGGACGTTTGCGCGGCATCCCGCGTTCACCTTCAATAGAGGCGATCAGTGCGGTTTCTTCACCACACACGAATGCTCCGGCACCCTCTTTAATGTAAATATCAAGGTTAAACCCCTCAATACCGAAGATATTCTTTCCAAGGTATCCATGCTCATGCGCCTGCTTTATTGCAATATTCAGCCGCTTGATGGCCAGGGGATATTCGGCACGGCAATAGATCACACCCCCGGTGGCCTCAATGGCATAGGCGGCAATGATCATCCCTTCCAAAACCGAGTGAGGATCTCCTTCGAGCACCGACCGGTCCATGAAAGCTCCCGGATCACCCTCATCGGCATTACAGATCACGTATTTGTCGGCCGATTTATTGGCATTGGCAAACTTCCATTTCATGCCGGTAGGAAACCCGCCACCACCTCGTCCGCGCAGGCCCGATTTCAGGATGGTGTCGATCACCACCTCCCGCCCGGTTTTCTCTGCAGCAATTTTTTTTATGGCATGGTAACCATCGCGTGATTCATATTCTTCAATTGATTCAGGATCCATGTACCCGCAATTGCGTAATACGATTTTCACCTGCGCACCAATGAAATCGTTCTCAGGAGCATCGAAAAGATCAGTATAGACAATATAATCACGAATCGGATCCTGCTGGTTTATATGCTTCTCAATGACCTCCACGGCACGATCGGCATCGACCTCCCCATAAAGATAAGTACCAGTATCATCAGTAATTTCTACCAGCGGTTCACGATAGCACATACCCACACAACTGGTTTTTTTGAGTTTAAAATCGAGCTTGTCGGCCTCTTTGAGCGCTTTAATTTTTTCATAGGTCTTGTTTGCCCCTGCAGCGATTCCGCAGCTTCCAAGCCCAACAGTGACGATAGTAGGCATATTGTAATTGTTGACTGATTGACTGATTGATTGATTGACTGAGAAAATGATAACAAGTGTTTAAGTATCATTCTATAAATGACAGTGCAGTAATTTTTAATTTTTAATTATTTCCCGCCAGCCTGATATTTTTAACAATTTTAACAGCTTCGTTGCCGGTGAGTTTACCATAGGTTTGTTCACCAATCATCATCACCGGGGCCAGGGAACAGCATCCAAGACAAGCGACTGATTCAAGGGTATAGAAACGGTCCTCGGTGGTTTCCCCATCCTTCACTTTTAACACCTCTTCGAGCGATTCAGTGATCTCAACGGCGTTCTGAACATGACAGGCAGTCCCGTGACACACCTTTATTATATTTTTCCCGACAGGATTAAGTCGAAACTGGGCATAAAAAGTAGCCACCCCGAACATATCGCTCAACGGGATACCTGTGTCGCGCGCGAGTTTTTCAAATGCCGCCTTCGATATAAAACCATACAACTCCTGGGCCCCCTGTAACAGGGGTATCAGGTTTCCCTTCTTTCCTTTGTGCCTGGCAATCAGGGGATCCAGCAGGCTCAGGTCCTGAACATCGCTACCGGATGATTCTTCATTCGTGTTGATTCTGGTTATACGCATATTTCTGTCTTTGTAATAGGATGTTGGGGTTGTTAATAAATTCAAAATTTACAAATCAAAACTACAAAAGAAACTCAAAACTCAAAGATCAAAACTCAAAACCACAACTCAAAAATCAAAGCCAGCGCTGATAAAAATTATTACGGAAATCCCAGCAACTGTTACTTTAATTACTTCATTTCCAAATCTTCAATATTCGATATTCGACATTCGATATTCTTTTTTTATCACGCCTCCCACGTAATCACCGAAATTCGTTTCTTCCCATCCATCCGCACCGTAAGCGGTTTGTCGAACTTAACGATTGAAAAATATTTGGTCTTTCTGATGTTTTGCTGTGCCTTCAATACATCATAGCGGATAAAACTATCAGATAATTCGGGCTGAATGCAGAAATAACCAACATTCATGGAGGTAACATTATGAAAGAAATGAGATCCCGATGAGGCATCGAGCGGAAATCCCTCCAGGCTGGTCTCCACGATAACCTTGGCCTGGCTGATCTGCGGCCATACAACCGGAACCCCGATAAAGCGATCACGGGTTCCCCATCTGCCCGGACCGATGAGAATGTACTTCTTCCCGGCCTTGCCCATTTCTGCATTGATTTTATCCATCTCCTCTGCCATCTCAACTGTCTTGCCTTTATCAAAAGTATCGGGATCCACAAAAACAACTTCATCAATCGTATCGATCATACCGTTTCCCATCTCCTTCTCAGAATAAAGCAAGATCTCATCTTTATTTATTTTTGTCATATCAACCTCAAAATCAGCCACATTTCCAATCAATGGCTTGATCTGAAGCAGGTAAAAAGATGCTTTATAATTCTCATCCTTATTCAGGTCTATGGCAAATTCAATTTCCACAGGAGAACCGAGGGCCTCTTTCACAACGTCGAGCACCACTTCAATGGTTTTAGCCATGGGAATGTAATTGTACTTGAGGATATCGGCAAAATTCACCACCCGGGGGCCGTTATCCCGTAAACCTGCTGAAATACGCTCATTTTCAATTGAATATACTGAAGCAAGGTGTTTCAGTGTTCCATGCATTTCAGCATCATAAATGTCCAGTTTACGCAACCCGGCATCTTCTCCTTCCAGCAGGTTGACATCCTTCTTCTTCAGGTCAACAGCATAAAAATAAACCTGCGATCCTTTGTACTGGTCTTTTGCCGAATTAATTTCAAGGTTTGGGTACTGGGGTGCAAATCGGAATGCTTTTTCACCTTCTACAACATACCGGCCTAATCCAAGCGCTACGACTGCAAAGCCCTCTTCGGGCTTCATATGGGCAAAAGGATAATAATTGAATGACTGGGCAACCCCGCTGATATGCGGATAAAAGACCTCCTGGTATTCATGCCCTACAACTTCCTGGATTACAACCGCCATTTTTTCCTGCTCAATGCGGTAATTAACTGCCTCAATATATCCTTTGGCCGTTGGTGAATAAACCGAAGCATAAACCAGTTTAATGGCCTCCATTAACTGGTCAAGACGTACCTTGGGGTCAGAATGATTATTAGGGATTAAATAGGTTTCGAAAATTCCAGCAAATGGCTGATTCTGTGAATCTTCAAAAAGTCCGGATGACCGGATAGCCAACGGTTTTGTGATATTCTTTATAATAAGTTTCAGTTTCCTGATCAATGTCTCCGTCAATCTTCCTTCAATAAACCAGCGCTTGATCTGATCGTAATCTGTTTCATAAACAGCTTTCTCACGCAGTTTATTCCTGTCGAGGAAATACTCAAATTCGTCTGTGCCAATGATCGAGGTTTTGGGTGTACGGATATTAATATTGGGCACATATTGCGAAAAATCGTAGTTATAGATCAGGGTGTTGACAAAAGCAAGTCCACGCCCCTTCCCCCCAAGCGCTCCTTCGGTAAGCGCAAGAATATTATGTTCATCCTTTATAGCCGACTCTTCAAACGGGATCACCTTACCGATGTTCTGTTCGTTGCGGAAATTCTGAATAACTGTAAAAAGATATTCACGCAGTGCGGTCGGATCTTTGAAATCAGTGACCTTTGCAGGATTAAGTATTTTAGCAACCTGGATCTCACCCCTGGCCATAAGCCAGAGTGAAAAATGGTCCTTCCGGGCATGGTAAAGCAATGATTCCTCCGGGATCGTTTTAAGAAGATCCTCGAACTCTTTAAGCGATTTGGCTACAGCGATCTGCCCTCCCTCTTTATCCCGATAGATAAAATTTCCGAAACCCAGGTAATGTGTGATGAAACTTCTGAAATCGACCAGAAGGGTTTCTGAATTCTTATTGATAAAAGAGGCTTTCAGTTCGTATGCTTTCTGTGCATTGCTTTCATCTGACGATTGAAGTACAATGGGCAGGTCGTAGAGCTCTTTCCTTGTCTGTTTCACAAGGCTGAACCCTGCCGATTCGTTTAGCTTTCCATCCTTTTTAAACTTCACGTCAGAAATCAGACAAAGGATGTTATCCCTGTATTTATTAAATATATAGATAGCCTCTTCATAGGTCGAGGCAAGTAATATTTTCGGTCGGGCTTTCAAACGAAGGATGCGGTATAGTTCATCGGTTGTCACATCCTCAATTATATTTTTCGTCTGTTCAAGCACAATATTGTACAACATCGGCATATACAGCGAATAATATTTCGAAGAATCTTCAACCAGCAGAATCACACGAACCATTCCAATGGTGGTATCATTCTCGACATTGATCTTATCTTCGAGATAATTGATCATGGCAAAGAAGATCTTGGAATCACCGTTCCAGACAAAAACACGGTCGATCCATACCATTTTCTCAGGCTCTTCTTCGTACTTGGCGATTTCTGTATTACTGTTCAATAAAAGGAAAACTGGAATATACTGATATTGTTCCTTTACCTTTTTACTTAATTCAACAGGATAGTGTTTATCAGAGCCTATCATGATGATAATCAGGTCATAATGCTTGGTATTAAGCTGCTCCATCACTTCGGCAGTGGTTGAAACTCCGGTTATGCGCGGCATCGTACTCAGGCTTAACGAATAAAATTCGCCCAGTACATGTTCCGAAAAACGGCCCTCCTTTTCGATGCTATAGGCATCATAGAGATTGGCAACCAGCAGTATTTCCTTGACTTTAAAGGGCATTAAATCATGATAGAGATCACGGTTGTAGTTTGTACGGTTTAGGAATGTTTGTAAAAGCTGGCGGCTGTATTTAACAGGAACTGTTTCGTCTTGCTTGGGTTCGCTGGGTTCTTTATGAATGGTTTTGCGCAGTATCGCTTTACCCTTTACCGAATTAAGGTAACCTGTGATGATGTTCGCCAGGTTGATGATCAGATGTCGTTCTTCTTCGAGAAAGGGGCCCTCGAACGAAGCCTGAAATCCCTTCAGATAACAAATCTGAATATACCCCTGCTGGTTGTCTATGGTTTCAAACCCCTGCTTCTGGGTCCACTCTGTTTCACGGAAAGCTGGCGTTTTTACCTCTATATTCCCATATTTGATGCGGCAGGCAGTATACTCGGGGTACTGCCATGCCCTTGGGAGTATGAGGCATATCTGGTGCAACGATTCCTCGATGGGTTTACCTGTTCGCAGGATAGACGTTGTCTGGTTGATAGCTGTAAGTTCCTTGAGCCGCTCACGGGTAATGTAATGACCTTCACGGCCCTTTACTCCATTGAGGTAACCTTCGATCAGGCTGGCCAGGTTAATTAACAGGTTACGTTCCTCTTTCAGAAAAGGACCATCTCCACATTCAGGGAATTCCCTGAGATAAAAAACCTCAATGGTTCCCTTCAGGTTATCAATTGTTTCAAACCCCTGCTCCTGTATCCATTGTGTTTGCCTAAAACCGGGACTCACAAACTCCATCTCTTCGAACCGGATTCTCGCTGCAGTATGATCAGGATATTGCCATGCTCCCGGGAGTATCTGACAAATTTCGTCGAGTGTATCCGGGATTGCTTTACCGGCCTTAATAATGGCCGTTGTATAATTAATGGCAGCTAATTCTTTGAGACGCTCCTGGTTATCATGCACCAGTTGTTTCAAATCAACCTCATCAGGAATGATTTTCCCGGAGTTACGGTTTTCGTCGGAGAGCAGCATGATTTTGCATAAGATGAGCGCTCAAAATTAGAATAAACTTTTCATCTTTCAAACAACAGCAAACCTATTTTTCTATGATCAGTTTACTTGCTATTTGGTCAGTCCCAATGCGTAAAATCATGGTATATATTCCCGTGGGTGGAGCACCCAAATCCAGCTCCATTTTAACTTCCCCCGAAACCAGTTGTTCAGTGAGGATGAAAATTTCCCTTCCCACCAGATCGATCACGCGTATGGTGAGATTTTTCTTTTCTCTGTCAGCTCTCAATCGGATGGTTACCTTTCCATTTCCCGGGTTGGGATAAATACTTAGATCAAATTTGTGCAGTGTTCCGATCCCAACTGCCACTGCATTGATGATGTTGGAGGTATCAGATATACATCCGAACGGATTGACAAGCACAAAATAGTGTCCGCTCTGATTCACAACCTGTCGTTTTCCATTTGCACCCGGAATAGCCTGATTCTCATAATACCATTGATTCCCTGATGAGGCAGATGAAACCAGGGTGTCGGGTGGTATAAGTGAAATAACCGGTGTGGATGGATAAGGATAAACAGATACTGGCAAGGGTGGTGAAAATGTACCCGGTCCGCACGAGTTTATACAACCCACGGAAATATCTCCCGATTGCGCACCGGTATTGAAATTCACAGTTATTATATTAGTATTGGCCCCGTTTGTAATAATGGTGCCGGGAGGCAGGTTCCACAGGTAACCTGTTGCAAGGGGAACGGGTGTAACACTGTAAACAACATTAATCCTGGGTTTGCAGATAAGCGTTTCTCCCGTAACGGGTCCAGGGGTTGAAGGTCCGGAATTTACCGTAACAGGAAGTGTGCCGGGCGTTGCGGAAACACAGCCGTTGGCATTTGAAAAGCTTACCATAACTGAATGGGCGCCTGATGATGTCCAGCTGATGAGTATCGTATTGGTTCCCTGGCCGCCTGTGATGACGCCACCTGAAGAGAGACTCCAAAGGTAGTTGATCATCCCGGGCTGGGTTGTGTAGGGATAATTCCCCGAATTTGTGCAAACCGTTGTTGATCCGTTAACTGAAGGGAAGATGACCGGATGCACAGTTACCAGCAAATTAACCGGGTTTGGCGCCGTGCATCCGAACCCGTTCGAATAATTGACCGAAACAGCCTGCATCCCCTGGCTATTCCATGAAACGATGATGCTGTTTGTCCCATGACCGGAAGTGATGACACCTCCGGCGGTGACGGACCATGCATAATTTGTCATCCCCGGCTGGGTGGTGTAAACGACTCCGGCAACGCCTTCACATACTTCGGTTATCCCATCAATAGTAGGGTTCAGGTTTGCAACTGTAACAATTTTTAATCCTGGAGTCGTGGAAGTACATCCTGCGGGGTTCGTATAGGTTACTGTCACCGATTTTGCACCAACCGAAGTCCACAATACATGAATGAAATTTGTGCCAGCTCCCGATATCAGGTTGCCACCTTCACCAATGGTCCATTGATACGCCGACATCCCACTCTCGGTCAGATAGGCTGCCAGTTGATTCACACATACCGAATCATATCCGGTGATGGATGGAATAGAAAAAGGCAAAACCGATACATTCATTGACCCTGGTGATACAGACACACAACCTTTCTCATTTGTGTAGTCTACACCGAGGGATTGCATTCCAGGCAGGTTCCAGGTAACCGTGATTATATTTGTCTGTGCACCTGCTGTAATAATGCCTCCGGGAGAGATGGTCCAAAGGTAATCAGTCATCCCGGCTTCAGTTGAATAATTGATGTCTGCCGATCCTTCGCAAACCATTTGAGGCCCGGTGAGGGAGGGCACAGGAAAAGGAAATACACTGACTGTCATGGAAGCTGGAACACTGGCAGTGCACCCTTCCTTATTTATATAATTAACATACAACATTTTAGAACCTGCATCTGTCCAATGAACCTGAATTATGCTGGTCCCCTCACCCGAAACGATTGTTCCTCCAAAGGAAACCGCCCATTGGTAATGCGTCATGCCGGTATCAGTTGCATAGCTTGTGGTTTCATTTATGCATATCGAATCAATCCCGATGATGGATGGGGTTGGCAGTGATTTTACCGTAACATCCATTATTACCGGAACAATGGCAGCGCAGCCGGTTGAATTTGTATAATTCACAGTTAGGATCTGTGATCCCGCGATCGTCCAATTGACCAAAATCATGTGAGAATTACTTCCTGAAGTTATTACCCCTCCTGATGATATGGTCCATTGATAATCCGACATACCGGGTTCTGTTAAATAGATCGCTCCAACAGTACCTTTGCAAACACTGTCGTCACCGCTGAGCGTGGGAACAGGCAAAGGATGAACCACCACATTCTTTACCGACGGGACAACAGAGGTACAACCCGATGGATTGGTATAGAGCACGCTTACTGTCGCACTGCCGACTGTATTCCACGATATCGTAACAGCATTCGTTCCCTGTCCAGAAGTGATTGTCCCTCCACCCGACACCGACCAGGTGTAATTCGTCATCCCGGCATCCGTACTATAAAACAGGTTGGATGACCCTTCACATACGCTGCTGCTTCCGGTAATAACCGGCACCGGGGGCATCGACACCAGAATGGACTTTACTGTAGGATTCACTGCGGTGCATCCATTTTGATTGATATAATTTACGCTTATAGTTTTTGGCCCGATGCTGCTCCAGCTGATCGTCACAAATGAAGTATTACTTCCTGAGACGATAGTGCCGCCTGATGACACAGTCCAGCTATAAGAGGACATACCAGTCTCCGTGGCAAATGTGGACTGACCGTTCAGGCATCCAGTTGAACTGCCTGATATCGTTGGGATTGGCCTTGCATTTACCATCACTGTCTTTACAGTAGGCTCTGTGGCCGCGCATCCGTTCACCGCCGTATATGAAACATTGATATATTGCGTTCCCGCGGCACTCCACGAGACAAGAACCGCATTTGTCCCTGCACCTGCAGTAATGGCTCCTCCTGATGATATGGTCCATATATAATTTGACATTCCTGACTCGGTGGAATAAGCTATATTGCTGGTTGCAGCGCACAACGTCGCCAGCCCCGCGATCGTTGGAACAGGACGGGGTTTCACCATAACTAAAAAGGGCTGAGAAAAAGGATTGTTATTGCAAATATTTACTGCCCTCACCGCAATATTCCCCGACACTGCAGTGGCCAGGGCCGATAAGATAATCGCATTGGTATTCTGCCCCGAAATTGGTGTAAATCCCTGAGGATAGGTCCATTCATAACTGGTTGCGCCAGCTACGGCCTGAACGGTATAAACATGGCCGGTGGTTCCCGGACATAATTCTGAAGCGCCACTTATCACCCCTGGAGCAGGTAATCCCGAAAATGTGACTTGTCCGTTCAGGTAATAGGTTGACGAAGGGAAATCAATCATCACATTAGCGTTCTCATCTTTATACTCACAGTCGCCTGAGCTTCCCGACTCCGTATTGAATACAACCTGCAATGATCCGGTAATATTGTTAAAAACCAGTTTAGCAAGCGTATCATTGGTTGCAAGTGATTTCGGAATGGGACTTGACCAGGTAATCATGATTTTGTTCAGCGTCGAACCACCCCCGACAGGGGCAGAAATAATCTGCATCCCGGTTAAAACACCAGGTTTGCCGGCAGTTCCCGAGACAAAAGTTATAACCGCCGGATCATATTCAATCCTGAGCGAGACAGAGGTGATGTTCGTAAATCCGTTGACCAGGACCGGCACTGGAATAAGGTTATCCGGACAAACGCTGATGGTCGGGACAGCGGTGATGGGTGCATTGCGCATGTTGCAGAAACTGGTTGGCATCGTGATGCCGGTTATGGTGCATAACCTGAGCCTGAAAGCTTGTTGCGCAGCACCGGCAGGGACCATCAGAACATAATCCATAGCCACATTGGCATCATACTGACTGTGCGTGGTTTCAGTCTTGCTAACCCAGGTTTCGGCATTCATCTCGGGAGGTGTAATATAACGGCCGTTCCATGTGATGTTGATCAATGAGCTACTTGTTCCTGTCCCATTATAAGTCACCCCGGTTACTCCGGTCGCTGTAACCGAAGAGATCGGCTGATCGGCATTGACCAGCAGTGAATTATTATAATAGTGGAATGATGATGGGATGGACCCAGAATATGTGATTTTAAGCACTGTGCCTGTCAATTGGGTGTTAACAGTAATAGCATCCTTAACTAAAAGGTAATCAAGTACCTCTTCTTCTGTCGCCATCCAGATGTTATCCAGGCCGTTTTTCCCATAAGTGTCGGTTACATAATTCATCACTGATTGGAAAGTAGTAAAATCATAACCCCAATTCCCATTTTCAATACTATGTGTAAAATGAACCCCCCAATGGTGTGCACCACCGACACTTGCGGCAGCCATTGCATCAATAAGCGCAGGAAGATTCGCACTGTTTCCAACTCCGGTTCTTCCCATCATTATTTGGTTGTGGTTCCATGAAGAAGTCACATCAAAACTTGGATCTCCAAAAGAATACCCCATACGGTAACAGGTGAGGTAGCCCTGGGCAAATGCAGGTGCTGTATAAGCCTCCTCTCCATTCGGATTAACAAATACTCCCATATCGTCGCCTCCGTTAATGGCCGAAAGTGTTTTTAGCTTGACATAGCTATGGTTCCTCGCGATATCATATTCCTTATTCCCTGCAGTGGATGAGGTTAAACCATGGTTTGAAATTCCCCAGTCATTTTGCAGCATGACAGCAATCTCAGGCCAGGTTATATTCAAAGTTGCATAGGCCCCATTTGGATCGTGCATATCAATTTCAGACCCACCGTAGGTGCTGAAAGAGAACAGGGAACTACTCATCTTAAAAGTCTTGTCGTTTCCGCATCCATCTGTGAATTTCAAACCAGGATAGGTCGTTGAACCAATAGTCCCGCCTTGAAACAACGGGAATCCAAGTGAATAAATATCCTTGCCACCATCGTCGATCTGGAAACTGTAGGCAAACGACTTGTTATAACGCAATGGAGCTTTATTAACCGTGAAGGAGGTGGGTGGTGAAGCAAAAGTTACATAAATCGTAATATTTTGCAGACTATCGATTTGCTGAGCTAAAGCTATGAATTCACAATTAAGGAAGAAAAACAACAGCCAGAATATATTGATTGATCTCATAAAAGTTCATTTTGATGACCACGCTAAGATACATATAAATCAATGATGGTTTCTGATAATTTACATTTTCAGGATGGAAGAAAACCTATTGTTCAGTTTTTCGACTTACTTAAAAAATAAAACTAAATCCATTTGATAAAATACTGAGTTATCAAGGATTGACACACCGAAAACTACGTATTTTACTTATTATTCATACGTATATTTCTTATCAAATTGAATTTGAAATAATTATCTAAAAAAACATCAGACGGGATACATTTGCTGTCAGAATTTTTTATAATATTGTGAAAAATTTCACACCCTTTTATATTACCACTAAACATTAATTTAATATTTCTACTATGAACAACGACATGTTAAAAAAGCTGCTCGATGAATTCATGGCCAAGATTATTGCCAAGAATCCGGGTGAAAAAGAATTTCATCAGGCTGTAATGGAAGTTGCTGAATCATTGATTCCTTTCATTGAAGAAAATCCAAAGTACAAGCAAGCTAAAATCCTGGAACGGATGGCTGAAGCTGAACGTATTATCATTTTCCGTATTCCCTGGCTGGATGATAAAGGGGAAGTTCAGATCAACCGTGGTTTCCGTATTGAAATGAACAGCGCTATCGGCCCTTACAAAGGCGGTATGCGGTTCCACCCGACTGTTAACCTGGGCATCCTGAAATTTCTTGCCTTCGAACAGGTACTTAAAAACAGTCTGACCACATTGCCCATGGGCGGTGGCAAGGGAGGCAGCGATTTTGATCCTAAAGGAAAGAGCGATAATGAAGTAATGCGTTTCTGCCAAAGCCTTATGACTGAGTTGTCGCGTCATATCGGTCCCGATACCGATGTGCCTGCTGGTGATATTGGGGTAGGCGGCCGCGAAATCGGCTTTATGTTTGGCCAGTACAAACGTCTCCGCAATGAATTCACCGGAGTTCTGACCGGGAAAGGTCTGGAATGGGGTGGATCATTGATTCGTCCGGAAGCTACCGGTTACGGACAGGTTTACTTTGCTGAAGAGATGCTCAAAACCCGTGGTCTCGACTTCAAAGGCAAAATCGTTACAGTTTCCGGATCAGGCAATGTTGCCCAGTATGCGACCCAGAAAGTGACATTACTCGGCGGCAAGGTTGTAACCTTATCTGATTCAGAAGGATACATCTACGATCCGAAAGGCATTGATGCTGAAAAGCTGGCTTTCGTAATGCACCTGAAGAATGTGAAGCGTGGCCGTATCAAAGAATATTGCGACAAATATCCTGAAGCCACTTTCGTAGCCGGCAAACGTCCATGGGAGGTGAAATGCGATATTGCACTGCCCAGCGCTACCCAGAACGAGATCGAGCTTAACGATGCCAAAACACTCATGGCAAATGGTTGCTTCTGCGTTTCAGAAGGCGCCAATATGCCTTCGACGCCTGAAGCCATTGAGGTTTATCTCGAAAAGAAGATCCTTTACGGACCTGGAAAAGCTGCCAATGCCGGTGGTGTTGCCACCTCAGGCCTCGAAATGTCACAAAACTCCATGCGTATGTCATGGTCGCGTGAAGAGGTTGACAGCAAACTCCACAACATTATGATCAATATTCATAAAAATTGTGTAAAGTATGGGACCGAGCCTGATGGATTCATCAACTATGTAAAAGGCGCCAACATCGGTGGCTTCGTAAAAGTTGCGGATGCAATGATGGCTCAGGGCCTTGTGTAAGAACTGACCAGTTCATTTTGATTCAACGGGGATTCGGGAAACTGAATCCCCGTTTTTGTTTAACAGTCAGCATAACAACGTAACGACACAACCCCAAATACCCAGATGAACTTCGTTTGTCAAATCATGAATGGTAATCAGGTACCTTGCACATGACCATAGAAATAAAAATAATAAATATGCAAAAAAAGGTCATACTGTGTGATGATCCTGCATTGGGAATACAGGGACTTTAATAAGGTTTGTCAATCTTTTGACGAATACAAACTTCCCCAACAAGGTTTAGTGTCTTATCTTTCGATTTGACATTTATATTGGCATAAAATCATAGACAAAGCCCTTTGTATTTTGCATTTTGACTTTGCATTTTGATTTTTGATTCTGGCTTGTCCAGGTTAGTGTTTATGGTCTGACGAAGTAAAAAGAAAGATGTTGAAAAAAGCATAAAACACCACCCCCTGCTGAATTTCCAGCATCGATTCAAACAAGATGTTAAGAGCAAATATTACCAGGAATACCAAATAAAGAATTTGACCCGTACGTATGGCACGTATGGCCGGAAGAACAAGCATGGCCAACAGAAGCAGAAAACCTACCAGCCCAAGTGTGACAAAAGTCTGAAAATACTGACTGTGCGCATTGAATTTATGTTCCAGCGCCGGAATGAGATTGTTTTCACGGTAACCTTCAAGCAGGGCATCTTTTACATCACCGGTTCCCACACCTAAAAGTAAATTATTTTTTATGATTCCTCCTGCCGTAGACCATACCGCCAACCGGTCGGCATTGCTCTCTGCTTTCACCCGGTTAGCCTGTGGAGACGAAGAAACTACACGTTCAGCACCAGCCACCCTCGAAAAAGTGACAGGTGCAAACAAATAAGCAATTAAAAAACACATCACACCTGCACCAATGATCAGTGCGCCAGTCCATCCATTTTTGAGTTTAAGCCAGGCATAAAGCGCAGCTGACAATAAAAGCAGTATCATGGTCAGCATGCCCGCTTTTGAAACCAGTAAAAAAATCATCCCGATAAAAAAGAGGATCAGGATCACAATAATACCCTTAATGTATGGATTTATTATGAGCTGAAATAAAAGGAATCCAAGGGCAAAATTGTAGTACATTGACAGGTAGGTGGCATGAAAATGCCAGGCTAACTTCATGTAATAAAATGAGTTGAATATTCCATGGGCATATTCATTCACTGCCGCATGTCCCAATAGGATCACCGCTCCAGCTGCGCAACCAGCCACAAATGCCCATAGGACACTATAGGTCCGCCTAATCGAAAACAACGGCCATGGTGAGGTTGCAAAAATCAGGGGAAAAATAAAAAGTGATAATTTTATCTCCAGATCAAATAAACCATAGTCGAAATTTGTTGTATACAAAAGTCCAATAACATAAATAAGGTAAAACAGGGCGAATCCAATGGCCCATCTCCGCTGCTTTTCACTGATGAGCAGGCGGCTGTTTGCAAGAAACCGTCCGTCAATCAGCCAATTAAGAAACATGATCACAATGAGTGATGGAACGATTTTCCAGAACACGGGGATGAAGAAAGCAATAGCCAGGCATGATAGCCAAAAGACAAGGTCGTGAATCCGGTATCTGTGAGAACTCATTCTGCTTGCAGTCTTTTACTCAAAATGAAAGCGAGTACTAGCATAAAACCGGCATAAAGCATGGAGGTTAACAACAGAATAAGACTTGGAGCAACAATCCCGTTACGCGGTACAAAAATTAAATTAAGAATGATATTCAGGAGAACACAAACACCAACGGCAATGACTATATAGGCCGGCCGGTATGTAAGTTCGAGAAAACGCTGCAGAAGCAGCGCCACCTGCCATAAAAAAGAGGCGATCAGAATAGGAAGATAGATGAGCCAGTAATCCATTTCAGGTATTTTCAGCAAATTATCCAGTAACATGGGTTTACTGACCATGAACACAATAAAAACAATAATGAAGATAAGTATTTCAAAACTGATGGCTTCCTTAATTGTTTTCCAGGCTTCCAGTTTATGATGGGCATGCCACTGATCCACGATTTTGGATTGATAGGATATATAAATAGGAAAACTGGCAAAAGTAACTCCTTTAAACAAAAGATCTTTAAGCCCTGAATAGATCCCTGCATCATGATACCCGAAATGCTCCATGATGATAAAGCGATCGGCAGCCATCAGCAGATGTGAAAGGAATAGCCACAATGTAATACTATAACCGAATTCCATCACTTTTCCCGAGAAACGCGAATCCCAATAGAGATGTTTCAGGTCGATTGTCAGCAACCCCTTCACCCGGATGATCGAACGCAGGATCAGTACACCTACCAGCCCGATTACCAATGAACCAAAAATCAGGATTGTAGATTTCAGTTCGAAAAAGAACAGGCCAGCCAGTAAGACAGCTATAATCAACAATTGATCAGTCCCCTCAAGGATTGCAGTGCGAATCGACCGGTGATAAGCTTCCAGTATGGCCTGGTGAAAAAGAAAAAAATGAGTCAGGAAAGCAAAGAGGGCCACCAGGAAAACTTCAATCATCCCGAGATGAAAATAAAATACCCCTGCCAGTACAACAATCAGGGTTGAAAGAAAGGCGCTCAATATGGTCAGATCAATG
>CAISJJ010000238.1 GCA_903885595.1 uncultured Bacteroidales bacterium | reverse complement strand
CGGTGCTTTGCGGTTGGTTTGCTCATCAAGATGGAAAAGATTTTCGATCATGTTCCTGTTCATACCAATACCCGTGTCGACGATGGATATTTCGACTGAATTATCGCTTTTAGACTTTGCTGCAAAGGTGATAAAGCCTCCTGTGTGGGTGATTTCAGTGAATTTGACACCAGGTTGCGTATGGTTGATCCAAGCATATAACGATCGGCATAAACTTCTATATTTTCAGGAATTTCATATCTGATCTCAATTCCCTTTTTGTTAGCCGATTCTAAAACCGATTTCAAACTTTCCTCCCCGAAAGACTTCAATAATAATGTTTCAGGCTCAAAAGTCGTAACACCTCTGCGAAGGCGCGACCATTCCAAAAGGTTTTCAAGTAACCCGAATAGATTGACAGCTGAGTTGCGCATACTCAATGCAATCTTTTTGCCATTTTTATCAACTTCCCATACCCAATCAGCCATACAATGGATAATATCATTCAGCCGTTCATCATTAATTCGCAATGTATCTTCCAACTGCCTGCGGTTGGTGTTGTCAACCATGGTTACAAAACATAGTTCTCTATTATCATGGCTGATGCCCGAAAGATGGACAAATGTTGGCAGTTTGCCCGATGTTGATAAGGTTATCTCACATTCTGCTTTGACTTTACCGTCAAACAGATTCCCAAGAAACAGATTGAACGTGGGTTTGGTATCGTTTGAAACAAAAAAGCCAAACGGACGGTTTATTAGATGCTCCCGGTCTTTGCCCAGCATTTTTGCTGCACAGATGTTTAGCTCTGAAATTTCACCTTCTTTTGAAAGTGTAAAATACCCGGACGGAGCAAAATCGTATAATTCGGTGCATTTTTCGGCAGCAACCGCTGCCAGTTTCTTTGTCTCTATGAGTTCAACATTCTGCATTTCCAGTTCTACCTGGTGAACCTCCAGCTCATGGATGAGTTTCAATGTTTCGGCTTCAGAAAGTGGCGAAACTAATGTTGGCGTTTTTTTTCTCACCAATTCTTCTGCTTTTTGGCGCAGGATTTCGGCTTCGGATATGTTCCCTGTATTTTTCATTAACTACTGGATTACACTAAGTCACTGGTTCGCTATTAGGATGCGGCGATAGACAAAAAAGGGCGTGAACCTTTGCAAATATTCAGCCCATAGAGGTACCGCCAAGCACCTGCAAGTAACTGAAATAGCAAAAGGAACACACCCGTTGGGTGCGCTCGCTAAGGCTATTTTTCTAATTGTTTAAAATTTGGCGGTTTTCTACAGGAGAAATATTAGCAACGCAATATTTTGTATATGTTTAAGAACGATGAATGAGGAGGTAACTTTACACAAAGATAGGTGGTTATTCCTGTTTTGATTCAGAGAGCTGCAATTATTCAGGAGGTATGGCTTTCATAAAGAAGAACCGGGTGCCTTATTCGAAACCGTATCAGCGTTTTCCGTTGATGTAGCTTACTTCGAGATCCATTTAAAATAGCGAGGTAGCGAGGTGGCGAGGTAGTGAAATTGAGTATGAAAGATGATTAAATTTCTTTTGCTGGAAATTTGGAGGTGTACCATTGGTAGAATTCATCGAAGGTGTGGATGAGAAGATATATTCCTCCGGCTTTTTCGACTTGTTGTTTGTAAATTACCTGTTCGGGGTGGATATGATCGCGGCCGACTTTAATTTCGATTTTTATTGACTGGCCGGCGATGGTGGCTGAAATGTTGGCGGAGCATTAAGGTCTCTGCTTTGATTTTTTCATATGTTAATTTTAATTTTTTCGGGCCATATGGAATAGCCATAAATTATCATTCACGGTTTGCATGTACGTTGTACTTATGGCAATTTCATGGTATTTCATTCCGGGACTAATTCAGATATAAGCGCGTAAAACCAAGATATATCAGGTAAAGTGCAACCAGGATCAAAATAATGCTGTTGATATAATTCTTGTATTTCCCAAGGAAATGATCGACAGGCGCCAGAAGCACGAGTGCCCGCTGCTTATTGAAAAGGAAAAGCAAATACGGCGCCATCAATGGCAACATGGTAATAAGAATTACCAAGATACATAAAATTGCGATTGCGACAATCGAAAGATGAGCGACGGATATCTCCTTGATTGCAGCGATAAAGGGAGGAAGCGTGTTGGCGCTCACCAGTTTTATCATGGCACCAGATAAAACATGCGGAAATATGTCACTTGATTTCTTGCCATCTTTTTTATGTTCGGTTTTATTTTCTTTTCTCAATATTACGAACAGAAGAACCAATGATATTGCTGCCAGTGAAAAATCGGCCACCGCATGAAGTGCGTTGTGAGGGTTAGAATTAGAAGTTACCTTTCCGACTGAAATCAAGACAACGACAGCGATTACGGTATAAGTTAGGGTGCCCCCAATGATGAATGCCAGACCATTGCGTAACTGATGTTCCTTTGCGGCCAAAATGTTAAAAAACAGCAGGTATGATGTTACGCTGACCGAAGCCGCCAATGACAAGGGTACGATGGAAAGAAAAACTTCAAACATATGCTTATTCAAAGTGCAAACGAAGTAGAATGTAAAAAGGAAAAGCTATTTCTCATCATACAAATACTGGAATCAATGCATCATCATTACTGGTGTTTTAACTGCAAGGCTGTAACTCATTGTCGATTTATATAAATGCCAAATGCCTGGTTGTAATCTGTTGAAACAATCAAAAATGCAAATCTTTTTTCAAGAGCCAGGCTAAGAAAATCTTCTTATCCCTTCCAGTCATTGATGAGGCGTCTTTCTAAAACAGTCTTTGCAACCTAACTTAATATCCGCCAATGCAACCATCGGGATTCATTTCACACAAAACTTGTCACACTGCCGAAATTCGCCGGCCCATGAAACAGTTGCCGGCACTGGTCTGCAAGGATATTCTCCCGGCATTAATCTTCTGCGTATCCTTTCCAGCGAAAGCAGTGAACAGATGCAAATCAGCTCGCATTAATGATTGTAACTCCTCTTCTCTTATTGAGACTGTTTCCAAATTTTTGCCATATACGATTTGACATGGTTATTTAATCTACTTTTGTTTCGTTATTCTACGAAATACAAAACGGCATGATTGCGGTAAAGAAATATTATACAGAATCCCAGGAGAAAATGGCAAGGTACGCAAAAGCCATTGCGCATCCGGCAAGGGTGTACATACTTGACTTTCTTGCCGGTAACATTGATAAGTGTTGCTACAGCGGCGACATGGCCGAGGATATCCCTATTGCACGATCGACCCTTTCTGAACATCTGAAGGCATTGAAAGAGGCTGGTCTCATCCAGGGCGAAATAAATCCACCGTACATCAAATATTGTATAAATAAGGAAAACTGGGAAGAGGCAAGAGATATGTTTGATGGGTTTTTTAGAAAATAGGAAAATAGGAAAATTTGGAAATTTGAAGATTTGAAGATATGTAAATTTGGAAAATTGGAGATTTCAAAATTGGAGAATTCGGATATGAGACCTTTAAGTTACCCTGTCACCTTGTCACACGATCACGACGTAATTCTTTATTAAAATAAACGAAAAATGGAAATAAAAATTTTAGGTACCGGCTGTACCAAATGCAAAGACCTGGAGAAACTTACCCGCGAAGTGGTTGAGAAAAATGGAATCCATGCTACTGTGACTAAAGTAGAAGATATCATGGAGATCATGAAGTATGGTATCATGTCAACTCCTGCCATTGTTATCGATGAAAAGGTTGTTTTAAAGGGCCGGATTCCCTCCGTGGATGAAATCAAACAATTGTTAACCAGATAAAATTGTCAATATGAAAAAAATTATCAGTTTTTTAGTGTTGGTTATCATGACCACAAGCATCTGCATATGCCCAGACAGTTCCTTTTCATCGCCGAATGGGCCGTCAGCAATGGCGCCAGGGAAAAAGGTTGAGGTTTTCTATTTTCACTTTACCCGTCGTTGTACCACCTGTAATAATGTCGAAAAAGCATCAAAAGAGGCTGTTGAAACTCAGTTTGCTTCTCAGGTTAAAAATGGTGAGATTACCTTTAAAAGTGTCAACCTTGATGAAAAAGATGGTGAGGCGATCGGTGCAAAGTACAAAATTGAAGGACAGACCCTGATCGTAATTTCTGGTGATAAACGGGTAGACCTTACCGATAAGGGTTTTTTGTATGCCAACGACAGCCCTGATAAACTCAAAGCTGAAATAAAAAAGGCTGTTAACGGCATGTTGAAATAATCATTTTCAAATTTCCACATCCACAAATCCTCAAATCCCCCATGGGCTCCTGGTTACAAACAATTTTAGAGAATTCTCAGTATGCTGCACTTACAGCATTTATCCTGGGGTTAATGACTGCGATAAGTCCATGCCCCTTAGCAACCAACATTTCGGCCATCGGGTTTATCAGCCGTGATATTGAAAACCGAAGGCGGGTCTTTTTAAAAGGGCTGGTTTATACACTCGGGCGCGCGATTTCGTATACCGGATTGGGGGTCATTTTGTTTTTGGGCGCCAGCAAAATGAAAATAACAATGCTTTTCCAGGGCTGGGGTGAAAAGCTTCTTGGCCCAATACTGATCATCATCGGTCTATTAATGCTCGACTTCATCAAGGTCAGATTTCCCGGATTCTCCGGACTGACCGAAAAAATGGGAGAACACAGCAAACGCAGTTACTGGGGCACCTTGCTGCTGGGAATGATTTTCGCAATGGCCTTTTGCCCCTACAGCGGAGTGCTCTATTTTGCCATGCTGATGCCGATGACAATAACCAGCATCAGTGGCTTGTACCTGCCAGTTGTTTTTGCCATTGCTACCGGGTTGCCGGTAATCATTTTTGCATGGTTACTCGCTTACGCAGTAGGGAACGTGGGGAAACTTTACAACCAGATTAAAACATTCGAACTCTGGTTTCGCAGGGTGGTCGCGGTTTTGTTTATCCTGGTTGGTATCTATTACATTGCAGTTTTTTTCATTTAGCCAAAGGATATGGAAATTTGAGGATGTGAAGATGTGAGGATTTGAGGATTTGAGGATGTGAAGATTTGAAGATGTGGGGAATTGAGGATGTGAAAATTTGAGGATGTGGGGATGTGGAATTTGAAAATGTTTAATTAATGGAAGATGGTTTTTTCAGCGGTGGTTTTATGAGTGCAGGGATCATGAATGTGACACCTCACCAGGCATTGGCATTATGTCAGAAGGGCGCAGTAATTATCGATGTCCGTGAAGAGGCAATTTGTCGTTTTAAAATGTTTGATGTGCCCCAGGTTATCTATTGCCCGTTCAGCATGCTTGAAGAGACCTATCTGTATCTTCCTGAAGAAAAACCCATGATTTTTGCCGATGCTGCAGGGTTGCACAGCAAAGAGGCGGTAAAGCTGCTTGTGGCGAAGGGTCTTGCCGGCAGAATCGCCAACCTTGCAGGTGGACTGGTAGAGTGGGAGCGGGACGAACTACCCCTGGTTATTGATAAAAGTGAAAAATTATCGGGCTCATGCATGTGCCAGCTAAGGCCGCGAAATAAAAAGGATTGAGTTTTTTTGTCATACTGTTTCGTCTTTCTACGAATAACGAAGCATAAACAATGTACGAATTGATGAATTATTGAAGGTTAAACGTAAGGATCAGAAAAGTCGAGTAAATCGAACACTAAAATTTGAATCTATGTCAGAAAGTAAAAAACCTGGTTTTATTATGTGCGTTTGCACCGGAAAATGTCCCGGATTTTCACAAATGGATATATGGGACTTTATAAACAGGGTGAGGATCGAATTGCCGGTTGAATATGGATTTATCCATCCGCAGCTTTGCGAAGAAGACGGAGACCGGTTTTTGATCGATTTCCTGAAAGCCCACAGAAAAGTAGTGATCGGAGGTTGTGCACCCAACATGCAGAACAAGCTTTTCAGAGATGCGTTTCAGGCATCGGGTCTTGATATAAGCAAAGACCTGGTCCCCATTGATGTGCGCGACATGACGACCGATCAGGCAATTGAAAAAGTCAGTGCAGCGCTTATCAAAATGGAGGAACAGCTATGAGCGAAACTACCTTCATGGGAGTCGAACGCGATAAAATCGATTGGAAACCGACCATTGATTATACAAAATGCGACTATTGCATGGAATGCGTAAAATTTTGTCCGCATAAAGTTTTTGAGGTACGGGAATCCGAAGTGATTAAATTGATCGTAAGGAATGCAAATAACTGTGTTGTTTTCTGCAGGGCATGCTCCAAAATCTGCGGTCCCGACGCACTGTCGTTTCCCGATAAAAATGCGACCACGCAAAGGATCAAAGAAATCAGAAGGGAGGAATCAAATGGTTGAAAATTTTGCCATCCTCCCATGCAATGGGTTGGATAAATGCGCTGGGGTTATTTCAAGGGAAATAGCGATAAAGCTATGCGAAAACGGTAAGAATGAAATAATATGCCCCGTATATTACAGAGTTGCCGAAACGAAATACAATAAAATCGCGGGAGAACATGCGCTGTTAGTCATTGATGGTTGCCATAACCGTTGCGCAAGTAAGCTTGCTGCAGAAAAAAAACTGAAGATTTCCAGGAAAATAACAGTAACCGAAGAAGCTAAAACCCATCACATTGAATTAAAGCGTAATCTCAGACTTCTGGAAAATGAGCATGCTCTGATTGAAAGCATATTGAATGGACTCAACAACGTCGATAATACTATCGTGCTGACTTTGGAGGAAACAAATTTTGTATTTGAATTTGTGTATGAAACTTATCAAAGTGGCAAATTCCTTTTCAGGATACCTAAAAATCAGGAAGTTTATTTTAACGAGAATGACTGCTGGGCCTGGGTGATCGGAAACCGGGCAAGGATAGGCGTTACCGATTTCGTTCAACAAAACCTTTCCGATATTTTATATTTTACACCCCCCGGGATTGGTGCGGAAATCGACCAATTTGGCGAAGCAGGGGAGATCGAATCGTCAAAGTCTGTCTTTGAATTAATTTCACCTGTAAGTGGTAAGGTTATTTCAATTAATGAAACACTTATTCAAAAGCCGGAACTAATCAACGAAAATCCCTATGAATTGGGTTGGGTAGCAGAGATTGAATTGACTGATTCTGAGAGTGATAAAGAACTTTTAATAGGTTTCGATCAGTATTTTGAGATCATGAAGAAAAAGGTGGAGGAGTTAAATGGATAAAAAAGTGAAAGTTGTTCCATGCAGTGGTATTGGCAAGGTATACGGACTCATGGCAAGAGAAGCAGTGTTGAAAACAGTCATTGAATTATGTCCGGAAAAATCAGAAACGGTTTGTCTGGCCTATATAGTAACGGGCGATAAAGAAGTCAGGGAAAAAATCGACGGCTTTAACTGCATAACTGTTGACGGTTGTCCGAAAATGTGTGCGTCAAAAAATGTCACAATCGCCGGAGGTGTCGTGATTGAAGAAATAAAAGTACTGGATACGGTAAAAGAACATAAAGGAAAAAAATTCGGTTCACCTACCATGCTCGATGCTGACGGCGAAGTTGTAATAAGTGAAATTGCCGGGAAGATCGCGAAAAAAATAAATGAAATGTCCATTGGCACGTAGTTCATTCAAGCCGTGGATGTTGATTTATTGACATTCCATGTGGCCCGAAAAAAATAAATATTAACACATGACACAAATTAAGGAGGGATACTAATGTCTGAGTTTAAAGTAGGCGTATTATCATGCAGTGGCGAGGAGTGTCTCGGCGGGACTATTTCGAGGCTTGCCACGAGAAAAGTTCTTGAAGAACTTAAGATGGTCGAGACTGTAACCCTGTGTTTGCCGCTTTATCTTGCAGGCGGCAATGAAGAAAGAAATTTTGCAAAGGTGTTTCCAACTATATCTGTCGACGGATGCGATAAACTTTGCGCTAAAAGAAGCACTGAAAAGTACAGCGGCAAGATCAACGGGTTTATAGATATTTCTAAGATTATTGGAGCTGAAAACGCGCTGAACACAAAAATCGTCAGGAATAAAGATCTTACGGACGAACATTTTCAAATGGTAGATCAAGTCGCCGGTGAGATCGTAAAAATGATTGGCAGCATCAATCCGGATGCCTATTCCGGAAAAGCGTTTCATGGGTGTGGGTGCGGCAGCGATTGATGGATAAGGTGGCCTTAGATGTGAATTCAGCCTGTAAAGAGGTGTTCAGGCATACCGGATATTTTTAATCTGATGATCTTGTTCATGACTTCTAAAAAATTGAATCATAAATTAGTAAAATTTTATAGAATAAAAATTGACGTATTATTACGTTATGATAAATTATGACGTATATTTGCGTCAAACTAAAATTCATAAACAATGAAAAAGATTCAAACGATCCTTATCCTGTTACTTTTTGTCACAGGAATGATCAAAGTAAACGGACAAGCTCCAGCCGAAATTGAAAAAGCCAGTAAAGCCTGCAAACCAGTCTTCCTGGTTGCATACAATGCCAATGGTGCCGATGCCGACAAAGCTTTAACCATTGCAAACGAAGCAAAGAAAACCTTAAAGGGTTCATCTGTTGTGATTAAAATGAACACAACGGACCCAGCCAACAATGATCTTATAACCAAGTATCGTCTCGCTGGTGCACCATTACCCCTCATTCTTGTTCTTGATAAAAACAGTACCGTAACGGGCGGTCTTTTGTTAAAGGAAGCAACTTCGGCGAAACTGGTTGAAATGATTCCTACACCCAAGACATCGGAACTGCTTAAAGCCATTAATGATGGCAAATCAGTTTATGTTGTAACTTATAAAGAATCGATGAACACTCATGACAAGGCTATGGATAATTGTGCAATGGCTTGTGGAAAAATGGAAAACAAGAGTTTGACAATAAAGGTTGATATGGATGATAAGAAAGAGGCAAAGTTACTGCAAACCCTCAAATGCGATTTAACTGCAAAGGAACCTGTTACATATGTGATCAATAAATCAGGCCAGGTGATCGGCACACATAATGGTATTACCGATGTTAACACCCTTGTAGCTTCGGCAAAAAAGGCACCTGCAAGTGGATGCTGTCCTGGTGGCGCACCAGCAGGCGGCTGTAAGTAATTAATCTCATTTCCCTTAACAGCCTCTTGCTATGACAATTTCAAAACTTGTCCTCATTGAATTATGGAAACGAAAATCTCAGTTAATTACCGGATTACTGGCCATCACCCTGGGTATTGCTGTGATTGTTGCCATTCAAAGCGTTTCTGTTGTTTCAGAGCAAAATGTTGCCAGGAACCTGGATAATCTCGGAGCCAACATACTTGTTCTTCCCCAGGGTGCGAGCATTGATGACTATTATACATCGGATATTGATGCTCCCACCTTACCCATGGATTATGTTGAACGTATCCTTACTTCCACCATTGCTGGCGTTGATAACATGTCCCCAAAACTTACCCGCCGGGTCAAAGTTGGTAATCAATCAGTGGTACTTACCGGGATTCTTCCAAAAAGTGAAATTGCTTCAAAACCACTGTGGCAATCATCCGGATTGTTGGGGGCGCAGTTAAAGACTGCTTGTGCCCCATCTTCTTCTGCAAATCAATCGCATGGGATGGAAGATACAAAACTGCAACGAAAAGCCATCGACACGCTGTATAGCGAAGATTGTCTGGTTGGTTCGCAGGTTGCACAACGGTTAAAACTCTCCGCCAATAGCAAAATCAACATTGTGGGAAAGGAATTCAAGGTTGTTAAAATCCTATCAGAGACCGGAACCGTGGATGACGACCGGATTTTTGCGAACCTGAAGGACGTTCAAACACTTCTAAAACTTGAAAACCAGGTTTCGGCCATTGAGATCATGGGGTGCTGCAATGCCATTTCAGAGGGATTGCTCGGACAACTCCGGAACATCCTCCCCGATACACGGGTTACGACCATCGGCCAGATCGTTTCAACACAGATTGAAACCAACCAGCTGATGAAAAAAATTACATTGGTCATGCTGATTATCATCTTTTTTGTTGGAGGAATTTCAATAGGGAATTACATTTGGGCCAATGTCAATGAACGGAAGAGAGAAATAGGGATCCTGAGAATGATGGGTGCAGACCGTTCAACTATTTATAAGATGTTCCTGCTTAAAGCGCTCATCCTGGGAATCGCAGGCGGTATTCTTGGATTTCTTTTAGGTACAATTGCCGGCGTAGTTTTAGGGCCCTATCTTGCCGGTATCATTGTAAAACCTCTTTATCTCTATCTGTTATGGTCTGTTCTTCTCTCCGTAGCCATTTCATTGGCCGGTTCATTGATCCCAACATACCTTGCTGCCAAATTTGATCCGCATAATAATTTACAGGAGGACTAACCCGTGATACTACAAGGAGATAAAATCGTAAAACAGTACAATCACAAAGGCGGACGTATTAATGCGCTGGATCATGTTTCATTCTCAGTTAATAAGGGTGATTTTGTAACAGTTACCGGTCCCTCAGGATCAGGGAAGAGTACACTTTTGCTTTCACTCTTCGGATTGATCCGGTTGTCATCAGGAACGGTTATGTTTGATGGCAAAAGGATAGATAATATTACCGACCGCCATCTTACTGATATCCGGAAAAAATCAGTAGGTTATATCCTGCAAAGTTTTGCGCTGATTCCATACCTGACCACCATTCAGAACGTGATGATACCATTGGCGCTCGAAAAGATACCTGTCAATGAGCAGGTAAAACGCGCAACAGAAATTCTTGATTATGTTGGTTTATCTGACAGGAAGGAACATTTACCACGGGAATTATCAGCCGGACAGCAACAAAGGGTTGCCATTGCCAGGTCGATCGTTCACCACCCGCAGATCATCATGGCCGACGAACCAACCGGAAACCTTGACCCTACACTTTCGCTGGAAATATTGGAATTCCTGAAAAAAATCAATCTGGATAATAAAATAACCATCATGATGGTAACCCATAGCCCGATTGCAGCAGAATATGGCACCATGAAACTGCATTTGAACGATGGAAAAATCGTAAATCAAAAATCGTAAATCATAAATCGTATATCGTATATCAAAATGGCTTCAGCAAAAACGGATCTTTTCGATAGCAAGTTAAATACAGCCGCAGTCCTGTTCAAGGCGCTGGCACATCCCGCAAGGCTCGCAATATTGCAATACCTGGCGGAAACCAAGGTTTGTATCACAGGCGACATTTCGGATGAGTTACCGCTGAGCCGCACTACCGTCAACCAGCACCTGACGGAGTTAAAAAATGCCGGTCTCATCCAGGGACATGTTGAGGGTGTCAGGGTAAATTACTGCCTGAATCCTGTGAAAATTAAAGTTCTTATTCATCTGGCCAGTGATTTTTTTAAGGATATTGACCTCGAAAACGAAAACCAATGCGGATAGTTTCAGAAGATGTGCAGTCATTCGGATAAGCCAGAGAACCGGACTTCATTTAGACAGGTAAACAAAGTGTAAAATAATCACATAATTTTCAAATCTTCAAATCCCCAAATCCTCAAATTCTCAAATTTCAAATTTATGCGTATTCTTATCCTTTGCACAGGCAACTCGTGCCGCAGTCAGATGGCCGAAGGATTTCTGAAATCGTTCGACTCCCGGTTGGAGGTCTTCTCTGCCGGTACACACCCTGCACCTCATGCCAACCCCAATGCGGTTGAAGCGATGAAAGAGGTGGGGATAGACATTTCTGGTAACAAACCAAAGAGTGTTGATATTTTCCTTACAGAGCCCTTCGATTATGTAATAACCGTTTGTGGCGGCGCCCGGGAAATCTGTCCGGCCTTTATTGGCCAGGTAAAAAATCGCATGCATATTGGTTTTGACGATCCGGCTGATGCTACAGGGACACCCGAAGAAGTTATGCAGGTCTATCGCAGGGTTCGTAATGAAATCAAAGATGGCTTTCAGTCTTTTTATCTTGAAAATATCAAGCTTGCAATGGATCAGGAAGCTGACGGGCTAAAGGAGATGGTGAAAGAAAAGTATGGAAAGATAGCGGAACAAAGCAAAGAGCAAAATCAATCTTCTTGTTGCGGAGCGACCTCCTGTTGCGGTGTAGTGGTGGATTACACCATTTTCAGCGAAGATTATTCTCAGTCACAAGGATATAATCCGGATGCGGACCTTGGCCTCGGATGCGGCATCCCAACTGATTATGCCGGCATTGAGGAAGGCGATCATGTTCTTGACCTGGGGAGTGGCGCTGGGAACGATTGTTTTGTAGCCCGGGCAATAGTCGGGGATTCCGGAAATGTTACAGGATTGGATTTTACGGATGAGATGATAGACAAGGCCGTAGCAAACAATCAGAAACTCGGTTATACAAATGTGGAATTCATAAAAGGCGATATTGAACAGATGCCCCTGCCAACGGATCAGTATGATGTGGTGGTCTCCAATTGCGTTCTGAACCTGGTTCCAGATAAACAAAAAGCCTTCGCTGAGATCAGCCGGGTTCTGAAAAAGGGAGGTCACTTTTGTGTTTCCGATGTGGTCATCAAAGGAAATTTACCGGCTATGCTCAAACAGGATGCAGAAATGTATGCAGGTTGTGTTTCCGGCGCAATTCAGATGGAGGTATATCTGGAAATAATCGGGAAAATGGGATTTAAAAATGTGGTAGTGCACAAGCAAAAGGCAATCACTATTCCGGATAACACCCTCACAAAATACTTGTCATCAGTGGAGTTGGATGAGTTTAAGCATGGAGGAACGGGAATTTTCAGCATTACGGTTTCAGGCACAAAACAGTGAACGGGTAGAATGTAAATCATCAGCGAATTTCCGAAAAAATGAAAATGCGAGCGCGAAAACAGCGAAATGGGAAATACCCTAGAGCATCCGGAATATATGTGAAATTGAATAAAATGTGAACTCATAACTTTAACAATGAGAGATAACGATAAAATCAAAAATCAGGCAGGGCGCCAGGATAATCAGAAATGCGAATGCGACGACAACTGTTGTCCGCCAAAAAAGAAAACCATTCTTCCCAAATTAATTTTCTCTGTCGTTTTACTTGCAGCAATGGGTATAATTGTGGTAAAACTTTTCTTTCAGCCAGCTCCGAAACCGTCGGACAATAAGCAGGTTTTCCGGGACCCAAACTCACCGGCATGGTGTGATACCAGTGGGTCAAAAACCTGTGATACGTCAAAGGGATCATCCTGTTGTCCAAAATAACTGCAAAATGGGAACATGGATAAACCAGATGTTAAGTAACGACCACGCGTCAATAATGATACTGATTGCTGTTCTTGTGATGGGAATACTCAGTGTTTTTACCTGTGCCTGTAATTTTGCCATCATCGGCGTTGTCGCTGGTTATTCAGGGGCAAGTCCGGTTACCGGCAAAACCAGGTTGATGTTTTGGAAAGGAATCGCATTCCTGCTCGGAACCGTCATTTCAATGTCCCTGATAGGTGCGCTGTTTGGGTTTGCAGGGAAATGGGTCAGTGATTCACTTGGCAATTATTGGAAAATTGCGGCAGGAGTGGTCGCTATACTCTTCGGATTGTACTCGATGGATTTGGTACCTTTTAAAGTACCCGGTGTTTCAATTAAACCAGGAGAATCTGAGCAGAACGTTTTTACCGCAATTATCTTTGGCCTCGCGGTGGGAGGCCTGTCCGCTGCCTGCAACTCGTGTTGTAACCCGTTTTTTCCGGTTATCCTGGCTGCATCTTTTGTAAAAGGAAGCGTTTTGTGGGGTTTTATGATGCTGACTACTTTTGCGGTTGGGTTCGGACTACCCCTTGCAGCCATGATCATCGGTATCAGCCTGGGATTGGGAAAGATATCTAAAACATTGTCGATAGTCGTCAACATTGTGAAATACGCGGGAGGAATTGCATTGGTCGCTTTGGGATTTTATCTGCTTCTAACCTTTTAAATCATCATGGCCCGTTACATTCATGGAGAAATTGAAACAGTGGCTGGCATAGTGCCACGCGTTGAAACTCAATGGAACCATCATGACACCTGGGGTGCAATAAAAACGCGCTGGTCTGTCGGCCGAATGAGATACCTGGTATCACCGGGGATTTATGCTGTAGGCGATCCGGACCGGAATTCGAGGGTATTCGTGACCGGCAATTATAAACTCAGCTTTGATCATCTCCGAAGGGCCCTGGATGGCATGAATAGCTGGATTCTTGTTATTGATACCAAGGGAATCAACGTATGGTGTGCAGCCGGGAAAGGGACCTTCAGCACTAAGGAAGTTGTAAGGCGCATCAGGATTCACCATCTCGAAAAAGTAGTTGACCACAGGAAGATGATCCTGCCACAGCTCAGTGCAACCGGCGTGGCTGCGCATGAAGTAAAGAAAATGACGGGTTTCACCGTGATTTACGGACCAGTTTTGGCCAGGGACATCAAGGCCTTTATTGATAAAGGACACAACGCCACCAGCGCAATGAGACAGGTGACATTTCCACTGGTCGAAAGACTCAAGCTGATACCGGTGGATATTTTTTATGGAAAATATTACATGCTGCTGGTGCCGCTGGTCTTTCTTCTTCTTTCCGGTATTAAGCCGGGAGGATATTCCATTGATCTTGTCCTGGAAGCAGGAGGCAAGTCGGTAATTAACCTGTATTCAGGTTACCTTGCCGGTTGTGTTCTCGCTCCCGCCCTCTTGCCATGGATACCATTCCGGAGGTTTTCGGCCAAAGGTTTAGTAACAGGCTGGTTTGTGGCTCTGCTGCTTCTTTTCGCAGATACCTTGGGTAGTGGTCTGGCTGAGAAAGTATCATGGTTTCTGATGATCGGGGCGCTTTCCTCATTCATGGCCATGAATTTTACTGGCTCCTCAACATTCACTTCGCTGTCGGGGGTACAAAAAGAGATGAAAACTGCCTTGCCGGTTCAGATTGCTATGGCCGCACTTGGTTTAACAGTATGGATAATAACCAAATTTATTTCAACATGAATGGATTTGTATATCTCACTGATGTCGTGACACTTGAGCTGGATATGGCGAAATGCAAAGGCTGCCTGATGTGCCTGGAGGTTTGTCCGCATGCAGTTTTCCGGGTGGAAAATAGAAAAGCGGTTATCCGCTACAAGGATTTCTGCATGGAGTGTGGCGCCTGTGCTAAAAACTGCAAGGAGGGAGCTATCACCGTAAAATCAGGTGTGGGTTGCGCTGCCGGGATCATCAATGGTATCCTTCGTGGAACAGAACCGACGTGTGATTGTGATTCGTCAGGGGGATGTTGTTGATTTGAGAATTTGAGAATTTGGGGATGTGAAGATGCTGAAATATGAGGATGTGGGGATGTGGGGATGTGGAAATTTGAGGATTTGAGGATTTGAGGATTTGAGGATTTGAGGATTTGAAAATTTGAGGATTTGAAGATTTGAGGATTTGAGGATTTGAGGATTTGAAAATTTGAGGATTTGAAGATTTGAGGATTTGAGGATTTG
>CAISJJ010000237.1 GCA_903885595.1 uncultured Bacteroidales bacterium | reverse complement strand
TCTTTTTCTCTGACTACTACAAACAAGTTCGTTGTGTAAATTAAGAAACCGCCGTATACCGAACGGTACGTACGGTGGTGTGAGAGGACGGAAAATAAATTAGGAGGAAAACCTATTTTATTTTCCTCCTACTCGATTTTTAGATTGATCGGGATGATACCAATACTTATTAAATCAGTGGAGGCATTTACCCGGATAATAGCCATAGAATGGCTTATCTCAATAACAAAAAACTTCAATTTGCATAAAAGTAATACGCAGATAATTTTTTATATAGTGATTGTTTACATTCATAATCTCATAAATGTCATGTATCTTTGAGGTAGATAACAGGATGTTGTTCTAAAAACCATGATTATGAAACTTTCATTGAAATTTACCATTGTTTTATTCTGCATTTCAATGTGTGGAATGATGCTTCAGGCACAGGAACCGATCAATCTGAATCCCGATAAAAACGGCGAACCCTGGTTTGCAGGAGGATTGCGGGAACTTACGCCCCAGGATTATGCTTACCTAAACAGTTTGCCGCAGTTTATCGTGGATGAACAATATCGCACCAGAACACTTCCGGTGAGTGTTGACAATTCAGTTCAACCCTATTTCAGGCCCATATTTAACCAGGATGGCGGCAGTTGTGGTCAGGCATGCGGTGTTGGTTACGCTTTCACCTATGAACAGGACTTCATTAGGGGAATGGCGGCGAACACACTGGCTAATCAATATCCAACGCATTTTACCTGGAATTTTCTGAATGGAGGAAATGGAGGTGGTTCCTGGCATTTTGACGGCTGGCAGATTATCGCAGCCGACGGCTGCCCCAATGTGAACGGATATGGCGGAAGTATGTGGTACGGTGGCCAGTCAAGATGGATGAGCGGATATCAGCAGTACTTTGAAGGGATGAACAACAGGGTGCTTGGTATTTATTATATCAATGTATCCACACCTGAGGGTTTGGAAATGCTCAAACAATGGTTCTTTGACCATGGCAATGGTTCCGCAGCAGGAGGTGTCGTTTGCTTTGGCGGTGGTGTTTACGGTAATTTCCAAACCAATAATTTACCATCAGGAACACCTGAAGCCGGAAAAGTTGTGGTTACCAGCTGGGATGCCAGTGTAAATCATGCCATGACCTTTATCGGCTATAACGATTCAATCAGGTTTGATTATAACAACGATGGCCAGTACACCAATCACCTTGACATCAACGGAGATGGCGTGGTGAATATGCGCGACTGGGAAATCGGCGGTGTGAAAATGGCCAACAGCTGGGGCACAAGCTGGGGGAACAGCGGTAAAGCTTATGTGATGTACAAAACGCTGGCCGAGCCCACTGCCACCGGAGGAATCTGGAACAATATTGTACATATGATCACAGTAAAACCTTCGTGCAGTCCGATTTTGACAATTAAAGCCACAGTTAAACATACATCAAGGAATAAAATTAAAATCTCAGCCGGCGTTGCAACCGATCTTTCTGCAACAACTCCTGAACACACAATGAATTTCCCTCTCTTCAGTTACCAGGGGGGCGGTTTATATATGCAGGGAGGTTATTCAGAGTCTGATAAAACCATCGAGCTTGGATTGGATATTACTCCCTTGCTGAGCTATGTAAGTAGCGGGCAACCGGCCAAATTTTTCCTCCAGATCGACGGCCAGGATCCTTATAATGAGGGAACAGGCCAGGTGATATCCTTTTCAGTGATCGATTATTCCGGGACAACACCGCAGGAGGCTTTTTCCACGCAAAATAATGTTCCAATCAATGAAAACGGAACCATTTTTCTATCGGTCGAAAAATCGGTGGCATTTGATGCTCCCAACATCCTGACGGATGCCCTGCCGCTTGGGGCCGTCAATCAGCCGTATACATACCAGCTCAGCGCAGACGGGGGGCTTTCACCTTATACCTGGGATTTGCAGGTGGACTATGCCGAAGAAATTCAGCAAGGG
>CAISJJ010000236.1 GCA_903885595.1 uncultured Bacteroidales bacterium | reverse complement strand
TCATGACCATAAAGGCGACCATGACCACCATCACAGTCACGATCATGAACATGAAAACCATGAAGATCATCACGGCCATGACCACCAACACGTTCATCCCCATGGAAACGGGCATGAGCACACGCATGAAAATGATCATGATGGGCACAGTCATGTACATTCCCACGGACACTCCGGCTCACACGACCATAAACATGAACACGATGGGAACAGCTACTCCCGTCAACATGAACATGCTCCGAAAAAGGTAATCAATCTCAACCTCGATATCCTGTCGGAGAACAACAGGCTGGCCGAGCGAAACCGGGGCTATTTTGAAGGGAAGCAGGTTCTTTCGCTGAACCTGGTCAGTTCACCGGGATCCGGAAAGACAACCATCCTGGAAAAGACCATCCGCGACCTGATTGCAACACGAAAGATCTTTGTCATTGAAGGAGACCAGCAAACCGCGCGGGATGCCGATCGTATCGAGAAATCGGGGGCTCCTGCAATCCAGATCAACACCGGTTCAGGATGTCACCTCGATGCCAGAATGATCCATCTTGCCCTGAAGAAAATGGAGGTGGAAAACAATGCGATCCTGTTCATTGAAAATGTGGGAAACCTCGTATGCCCTGCCCTCTTCGACCTTGGAGAACATAAACGGGTGGTGGTGATCAGTGTGACGGAGGGAGATGACAAGCCATTGAAGTATCCTTACATGTTCCAGTCATCCGATCTCTGTATTATCAATAAAACCGACTTGCTCCCCTATGTGGATTTCAGTGCTGATACAGCCATAAATTATGCACGGCAACTGAACCCAGATCTTGAATTCATCCTGATGTCAGCTAAAACCGGTGACGGGATGCAGAAATGGTATCAATGGCTTGGGAAGCAGGGAACATGACGGGACGCGGGACACGGGACACGGGACGAAAAAGGAGACACGGGACACGGGGCACGGGACACGGGACAAGGGACGCGGGACGGGAAAGGGGATGCGGGACAAAACAATCGTAAATCGTATATCGTAATTTGTCACGTGTCACGTGTCACGTTTAATTCCACCAGCTCCCTCACCCTCTCCACCACCCCTGGAATGGCCGCCTCCACCTCCGGCGACAGTTCCATCCCCATATCCTGGAACTCCTTGACGGAGACAGCAATAAGGTGAAGCTGCGGCATGTTTCCCAACAATACAGCCGAGTCAATAAGGTCTTTCAGCCCGATTTCATGGGCACTCAGCTGTTTCGGAAAATCTTTGGCATAACGTGGCTTCAGTACCCTCACATGGCCCGGAGGGTACTTGTCAAGCGAAGCATCAATGATGATTATTGTTTTGTAGGATTGGATAAACCCAAGCAGGTGAAATCCCCCCGTTCCGCCATCCATAAGGTCGGCACCCTGGATCCCTCCCTCCTTTTCCAGCGCAGTGATCACATGGATCCCCACACCTTCATCGTTCATCAATAAGTTACCAATCCCTAAAACCAGGATATCATTATTTCGTTCTTCCAAAATCATTGCAGTATTTCGCGGCTGCTCAACCTGGCAATTCCGCTGGTTAATGATGCAGCCCGGGAAAACAATCACTTATGTTCACTGTTTTGCCCGGGCCGGTCATCAGTCAGATATTTTACAGAAGGTCATCCATTCAATCCTGCCCGGGTCAATTCTTCGGACACTCCTCCGATTTATTGTCATGGCGCTCGATCACATCCTCTTCGATGAATTTCCATCCGCCGATCATCGACGAGGTAACCCCGCGACGCTCAATATAATCATGATAGAATACCAGGTAAATATGCACCATTGCAAACAAGATGAATCCCCACATCAGGATGTGGTGGATCTGCCGCACATGCATATCACCTCCAAGAAAAGGAACTACCCAGGCAAAAAGCTGGGGCAGAAACGAGTTGCTCATGGCCGCATACATCCCAAACCCGGTAAGGCATTGTAAAAGGAAAATAAGAAATGTGATGAAATAGATGAAACTTGCCAGGGAATTATGGCCAATCGAGTCGATCTTTTTATTTGTCAGCTGAAGAATATCAACTTTGATCACCTCCAGCATTTCCTTCCATTGACATCGTTTCAGGGGGATGAAATTATACCAGCGTGCAAACTCATTCCCGGTAAAACCCCAGTAGGTCCTGAAAATAAAGTTGAAGAAAAATACGAAAGCGCTCACAAAATGGATGAACCTGACAGTTCCGAACCAGTAGTTGAAGGAGGCCTCAGTGCCTTCTGTTATTGCCAGAGGATTACCAATTAGATAACCGGTAATACATAACACCGTAATACACAGCGCGTTGACCCAATGGTATACGCGAACGGGCATCTCCCATACATGCACTTCCTGCAGTGCGACAGGTCGATTTCTCATGGTTTAGTATGTTTTCACTTCATGAATTGTAGTTCCGTTTTCATCGTACAAATGCACGGCGCAAGCCAGGCAGGGGTCGAAGGAGTGTATAGTCCGAAGCACCTCAAGCGGTATTTTCGGATCGGCTACCGGGGTTCCGATCAGCGACTCCTCATAGGCAGAGCGCTGTCCTTTCAGGTCGCGCGGGGATGCATTCCAGGTAGTGGGTACAACCAGCTGGTAATTGGCAATTTTCTTATCCTCAATCACTATGAAATGCGACAAGGCGCCCCGGGGCGCTTCCACCATGCCAATGCCTTTTGCCTGTTTAGGCCATGATTCCGGTTCCCATTTGGCGTTGTTTTGTGTGCGGGAATCTCCATTCTTGATATTGGCCAGCAATTGCTGATAAAACTCCAGCGCCCATCCGCAAACCAATTTGGTCTCAAGTCCCCTGGCAGCAGTGCGTCCGAGGGTGGAGAATAATGCGGCAACAGGCACATCCAGCGCTTTAAGTGTGCTGTCGACCACCTCTTTGAATTCGGGGCGTCCGGAGGCATAGCCTACCAGCATGCGCGACAGCGGGCCAACCTCCATCGGGTTTCCTTTCCAGCGAGGAGTTTTCACCCAGCTGTATTTCTGGGAAACATCCAGGTGCTCATACGGCGGCTTTGGTCCGGTGTAGTTGAACTTGGTCTCACCATCCCATGGATGAAGCCCGGTTTCGTTGCCCTTTGCGTACTCGTACCATGAATTGTTGATGTACTCCTGGATCTGTTCCGGATCCTCAGCTTTTACCTCATGGATTTTGCTCAGATCACGTCCCAGGATGGCGCCACGGGGAATTTTGAAGCTGTCGGGATTATTGTATCCGTTGGTAGGGAAGTCGCCAAAGGACAAATAATTGGTCAGTCCGCCCCCGATTGCCCCCCAGTCTTTGTAGAAAGATGCAAC
>CAISJJ010000235.1 GCA_903885595.1 uncultured Bacteroidales bacterium | reverse complement strand
TTTGGTCAGCGCTGTCACGAACAATACTTTGTTGACAGCAATTGTCTGATTAATATCGTTTGTTTCCAGTGTGAACCGGTGATGGTGTTCAATGATCGAAATGTTCCTGGCTTCAGCTAAAAGATTTGCAAGTTGAACAGGTTGCCGAGGTACCTGCCCGGTGTTGACCTGAAGGTCAGTGATTTGCAATGCAACATAAGAAAAATTCTCAAGCCTTTTGATGGAGATTTCAAACATGTCGAAAAACTCTTTTTTATCCGGAGTGTCTGCCATAAGTTTTAACAAGTAGCTTGCTCCAACGATGCCATTCAGCGGGGTACGGATCTCATGGCTGATAATTTTAAGAAAGTTATTCTTACTTGAGTCCAGGGTCTGAAGTTTAGCCAGGGCATTCTGTAACTCCTGGTTACGTTCCTGCAATTCGACCGTTTTAAGGGCTACTTCGGCTTCAAGCCATTTATTTGTGTCCTTCAGTTTAGCCCTCATTTGCTTCATCTCCAGGTGGGTCCTGACGCGTACCATCAGTTCTTCTGCCTGGAAAGGTTTTGTAAGATAATCAATCCCACCCGATTCAAATCCTTCAACAAGACTGTCAGTATCCGTCTTCGCCGTCAGGAAGATCACGGGAATATCCATTCCTCCGGGGAGTTTTTTTAATCTTCTGCAGGTTTCAAATCCATCCATCCCGGGCATCATCACGTCGAGCAGAACAAGATCGAAACTGCTTTCACCAAGCCATTCCAGGGCCTTGAAACCATTGGTTGCAAATTCAACTTCATATCCGTTTGAGGCAAGGAGGGTTCCTGCAACCTGAATATTCTTTGGCTGGTCATCCACCAGCAGGATCTTCTCAGTCATTTGGCGCGCTTTTTAGGTAATCTGTATTTGAAAAATAATCATTGATCTTTCAATCAGGGAAATGATTCTCATTGCGTTTATTGTTCTATGGAGGAAATCAATCTTCTATGATTTATCCATTTGTGAAATAGCATTTAACACGTTTTCCAGCAAGGGCTTGAATTCCCGAAGTTCCTTTTCCATCATGGTTATATCAAAAGAATCTACCGCAACCTGAACGGAACCTGCCCATTGCGTAAACGGCTCCCACTGGTATTTTTGAACATAGGGGGTCACCATGGCCAGCAATTGCCTTGCCGCCTGGATGGATTGTCTTTTGAGCGCTGTTTCAACCAAAGGAAGTGCTTCGGCTGCCAGCAATTTACCCAGTAGTTTGAGATCTTCCAAGGTTATGTTAACCGGCGGTTGCAGACTTTTCTCAACCAGGTCTTCATTTTCTTCACTGAAATCATGCGGCAGAAATCTGCAGAGCTCCGACAGCATCTCCTGTAAAACAACCGGTTTACGGATGAAACTGTCAAACCCCTTTAGCTTGACGTCTTGTTCATGCTGATGAAATACGGAGGCACTGACGGCGATAACGGGCAGGGAAACGGTGGCCGCATCATCCCGTATCATCTTTGCAAGGGTAAACCCGTCCATGACAGGCATCCTGAGATCGGTCAAAACCAGTGCCGGCTGACTTTGCCTGATCAGGTCGATCGCTTCTTTCCCGTTTGAGGCCTCGGTAATGGTGAATCCTTGCATGGTTAGCATCCCTGCAAGAACACTCCTGTTGTCCTGTATATCGTCAACCACCAGTATATTTGCATGTTCAAATCTCACTCGGTCCAGTTTTTCCCATTCCACGGAGGTGGTTTTCAATTCACCGCTGAAAATCCTGATCCCGGGAAGATGGATACTGAACGTACTGCCCACCATGGGTTCGCTTTCGACGTCAATCCTGCCTCCCATCATGGTTACCAGCTTATTGGTAATTGCCAGCCCCAGCCCGGTCCCGCCGTATTTGCGGGTATCCTGTTTTTCGACCTGTTCAAAAGCGCCGAAAATCTTCCCGATCTGGTCCTTCCTGATCCCAATGCCTGAGTCTTTTACCCCAATGCGTAAGTCGAGTGCGTCTTCACTTCTGTTAATAGATCCTGCTGATAATTTGATCTCACCTTCGTCGGTGAACTTCATCGCATTACTCATGAAGTTCAGCAATATCTGGCGAAGCCTTAATTCATCCGCAACCAGGTATTCAGGCATGGACTCATCAACATCAACGATGATTGAAAGACCTTTCTCTTCGGCCTTCATTTGAAAGAGCGAGCTCACTTCGGATAGAAGTTGGCGGATGCTGAAGGGTTCGGGCCGGATTTCGAGTTTGCCTGCCTCTATTTTTGAAAGGTCAAGGATATCATTGATCAGGCTCAGCAGCGTTTTACCGCTGGTACTGATCGATCTGACATAGTTTGACTGGACCGGATCCTTGACAATGGAAGATAATATCTGGGAAAAGCCGATGATCGCGTTCATGGGGGTCCTGATCTCATGCGACATGTTGGCAAGGAAAACGCTTTTGGCATCGTTGGCAGATTCCGCCTCCTTTTTTGCAACTTCCAGATCCAGCGACATGATTTTCAGCTTCCTGGAAACGATCCGTTGCTTGTAGTAGGCCCATGATGCCGACCAGAGTGCGACAAATGCAAGTAAAAAAGGGATCATCATCGAAAATATCGAAGCCAACAGCGCCTTCTTGGTTATGTAAAGTGCTAAATGTGCTGTAGTTCCGATAGGTTGTGTAAAAACATAAAGTTGGTCAGTCTCATGCTTCGCTATATCCTTCCCGTTTTCTTTACTTGTTGATAACATAAAGCTCCTGAAATTAGGCAGGTTATCGTAAATATTTTCCACCGTATCATCAGTCATGTATCGGGGATCATCAGATGTATATATGCAACCTGTTGTATCAAAAAACATTGCATGTACATCCTTCAGGTTGGTTTTGAGCCAGGAGCCATAGTAGTTAGTTTCAATATCCATGCAAATCTCACCAATCAGGCTGTCATGGTACATCAGGCCTGTATACCGGGTCAGCAACTCTTTTTTTGTTGTTTTATCAATGAAAGGTCCAAATGTTTTCACGCTGTCCAGTATCCCGTCAACAGGACGCCTGTTTTCGGCAGTATTAAGGTAACCGGACTTTAACTCCGAATCGGAAGGCAGATCACGGTAATAATATTCAATAACTGCTCCGGTTTTGAACCTTAAATAAAACCTTGCCAAAGAACCGAATTCGAAAGGGAGCCTTTTGACATACGGACCGATTCCTTGTACGATCAGTGTCGTTGTCTCTACCATCTCCTTACTAAGCGGGTAAGGAGAAAGACGAAACACACTGTCGCGGGCCGCACCATGATACAGGTAGATGTTATCCTTTTCTGGAATGCCGTCAGGGAGCACAATATGCTGTGATTCATATTTAAGGAACGATTGCATGACCTTCTGTAACATAAGGATTTTATCGTGCTGAGATTTGAGCCGGGCATTCAACATCATGGCATGCTGCTGCGTATGTAAAATCATTCGCTCTGTGAAACCGTCCATGATGATCTTGTAACCGACAAACCACACGATGATCAGTCCGGCAAGGAGAGCGGCAATCCATAATATTGTTTGTTTTTTCACAATGTTGTAAAGAAAATTAGTTACTATTCAGAAAATAAGAACACTCTGCCAGGCAACAATTGCCATAAAAAATAAGGAGTTAAAAGTAATTATTTTTTGAAAATCATTCGTTCACTTTTGATCCGCTATTGATCCGTTTTATGATCATTGCCGTTTATTTTGATCCAGGCACCCGGTTGCTATCCCATTGCATTTTTTTATTAAATTAAAGCATGCTATTTATCCTGGGGGCCTGTAAAGATCAATCGGGGGTTCACGTTGATGACACATTACACCGGAAAGACCTGTGAATTGCTGCCAGAAATCAAAAGGCTGTCTCAAAATAATGAGGCAGCCTTTTGGTTCCCGTTTTGTGTTCACGATAATTATGATTATTTGCGGTGTTCGTGATTGTCTTATTATTTCGCTATTAGAATTTCTGTCATCTCCTGCTGCATCTTCAACGCTTCTTCCCTTGCTTTTTCTGCAAAATCAAGACCCGGTGAAGCATAAATGATATTGCGCGATGAATTGACGATCAACCCGCATTCTTTGGTCAACCCGTATTTTGCCACTTCCTGAAGACTGCCTCCCTGCGCGCCCACACCGGGAACAAGCAGGAAATGATCGGGAATAATTTTGCGGACATCGGTAAGCATCTCAGCCTTGGTGGCGCCAACAACATACATCATATTTTCCTTGTTGCCCCATTCCCTCGATTTTGTCAGCACCTGCTCAAAAAGCCGGCGCTCTGGGTCCCGGAAAAACTGAAAATCGGCGGCTCCCTTGTTGGAGGTCAGGGCCAGCACAATAATCCACTTGTCAGAATAGGAGAGGAAGGGCTTTACGGAATCTTCACCCATGTATGGAGCAACCGTTACGGCATCAAAATTCATTCCCGACGAGGCCGGATCGAACATCGCCTTTGCGTATTGCTGCGAAGTATTCCCAATATCGCCACGCTTGGCATCGGCAATGGAAAAAATCTGACCGGGATAGCCATTGTTGATATACTGGATCGTCTTTGTCAGGCTTCGCCAGCCCTTGGTCCCGTTACATTCATAAAAGGCAAAGTTGGGCTTATAGGCGATCGCAAGGTCATGCGTTGCATCAATGATCTGTTTGTTAAACTCAAAAACCGGATCATCAAAATCGAGCAGATGTTTCGGAATTTTTGTCAGATCAGTATCCAGCCCAATGCACAGAAAGGACCTTTTGGCGTAAATGAGGTTGATAAGGTTTGTGCGGTTCATAAATGAAAATTCAAAATTCAAAATGTAAAATTCAAAATGCAAAAAGTCAACTGTTAAAACAACTATTTTGTAATCAGTAAATTGTCACTCGTCACTCGTCACTTGTCACTCGTCACTTGTCACTTGTCACTCGTCACTCGTCACTCGTCACTTGTCACTCGTCACTCGTCACTCGTCACTTGTCACTTGTCACTTGTCACTTGTCACTTGTCACTCGTCACTTGTCACTCGTCACTTGTCACTCGTCACTCGTAATTCGTAATTCGTAATTCATCTTCCTAATTACTCCCCGCCTCCTTCAGCCTCTCCGCATTCTCCGCCAGCTGAAGCGCATCAATCAATGGCTGGACTTCTCCGTCCATAACAACGGGCAAATTGTACAGATTCATGTTTATCCGGTGATCGGTAACGCGGCTTTGCGCATAATTGTAAGTGCGGATCTTGGCCGACCGGTCGCCGGTAGATACCATGGTTTTTCTCTTTTTGGAAATTTCGTCAAGGTATTTCTGGTGTTCCAGTTCATAAAGCCTGGTACGCAGGACCTTCATTGCTTTTTCAAAATTCTTGATTTGTGATTTTTCATCCTGGCAGGAAACAACAATGCCGGAAGGGACGTGGGTGAGGCGGATCGCTGAATAGGTTGTATTTACCGATTGTCCGCCCGGGCCTGAAGAACAAAAAGTGTCCTTTCGCACATCCGATTGCTTGATCTCTACATCAAATTCATCTGCTTCAGGTAAAACAGCCACCGTGGCGGCTGACGTATGAACACGTCCCTGGGTTTCCGTTTGCGGAACACGCTGCACCCGGTGAACACCCGATTCATATTTCATGAGTCCGTAAACGTTTTCTCCCATGATATTGAAGATGATTTCCTTGAAACCACCCATCGTACCTTCCGTAAAATCAACAAGTTCAACCTTCCAGCGTTTGCTTTCAGCGAATTTGGTGTACATGCGGTACAGATCACCTGCAAAAATGCTGGCTTCATCGCCGCCTGTGCCTGCACGAATCTCGATCACGGCATTTTTCCCGTCTTCAGGATCAGCCGGGATCAACATCATCCTGATCGCCTCCTCCAGTTTATCCTTTTCAACCGTGAGGGTGTTAAATTCCTCCTTTGCCATGCTGCGAAACTCTTCATCCTTTTCATTGTGGATGATCTCTTTTGCGTGGTCGATATTCGACAGAATACTTTTATACACTTCAAACGCCTCCATGATGGGCTGAAGTTCCTTGTAATCCTTGTTGAGTTTGATATAGTTTTTCATATCACCCATCACCGACGGATCGTTCATCTGCTCCTGGATACTGTCGTAACGGACCTTTATTGCTTCTAATTTATCTAACATAGGTAAAAATGAAATTGGGTGTAAAGTTAACCAATTCTCAGGGAATTTTTATCAGGTGATTTTCAGGCTATAATTTCATCTCCTCCATCATGCAATAGTCCTAACCCTCTCCCAAAGGAGAGGGAATTCCCCTTCTCCTTCAAGGAGAAGGGGTTAGGGGATGAGGTCAATGTGATAAACTGTTATTTTTCGCGATCAAAGCGATTTTATGCTGGACTCATCAATACCTGAATTCCCCGAATTCTGACCTTATGGTGAGATGCTTATGGTCTGAATCTTCGCAATGACCGATGATTTGCGCATCGATCCCGAATTCGGAAGAGATTCCGATAATTTCCTGTGCGAAATGTTCAGGAAGATAAAATTCGAGCCGGTGCCCCATGTTGAATACCTTGTACATCTCCTGCCATGATGTTCCCGATTCCTCCCTGATTAGCCTGAATAGCGGGGGAGGGGTGAACATGTTGTCTTTAATGACATGCAGATGATCAATAAAATGAAGCGCTTTTGTTTGCCCGCCACCACTGCAGTGCACCATTCCATGAATCTGTCCCCGATGGGTGTCGAATATTTTTTTTACCACCGGCGCATAGGTTCTGGTAGGTGACAGGATTAGTTTCCCGATGTCGGTACCTTGCACTTCCGATGGATCGGTCAGCTTTTTACTACCGGAATAAATGAGGTCCGAAGGAAGCCGGTTATCGAAGCTTTCGGGAAACAGCGACAGGTATGTTTTATCGAGAACATCATGCCGGGCCGAGGTAAGCCCGTTGCTCCCCATGCCGCTGTTGTAAGCCGATTCATAACAGGATTGACCGGAGGAAGAAAGTCCTACAATGACGTCACCAGACCTGATCGTGCCATTGTCAATGACCTGGCTTCGTTTCATGCGGCAACTTACCGTCGAATCTACGATGATGGTTCGCACCAGGTCACCTACATCAGCGGTTTCGCCTCCGGTTGACCAGATGCCGATACCCCATTTCCGCATGTCGGACAGAAATATTTCTGTGCCGGCAATTATTTCAGAAATGACTTCACCAGGCACCAGGTTTTTATTCCGTCCGATGGTGGATGATATAAGAATGTTGTCAATCGCACCGACGCACAGCAGGTCATCCAGGTTCATTACAATGGCATCCTGTGCAATCCCGCGCCATACGCTGATGTCGCCGGTTTCTTTCCAGTAAAGGTAGGCCAGCGACGACTTTGTTCCGGCCCCGTCGGCATGCATGATATTGCACCAGTCATCATCACCCCCAAGTATGTCGGGGATAATTTTACAGAATGCTTTGGGGTAAATACCTTTATCGATATTTTTTATCGCAGAATGAACATCCTCCTTGGAGGAGGAAACGCCGCGTTGTTCATATCGGGTTGAACCGCTCATTCGAAGATAATCTCGCCATTGGCCACATCAATACTGTACTTTCCGAACTTTTTCAGCGTGAGATCCCCGAACTGGATCGATTGAACCTTCTTGTTTACAGTGGCTTTAATGTCTTTGATGATGTTTTTTCCTATTCTGATTTCCCTGATCGTGAGAACTGCTTTGTCGGCAACAGTTCCTTCTCCGATAATTTTTGTGGCATCGCCGTCAAAACTGGTTTTATCAATCACGCCGTCTGTCAGAAGTTTCAATGTAAGGACAGGTGAGATCAGGAGCTCTTTCTCTTTTTGATCAAAGGCAAATGCAGTGGTGATGCCACTGATATAGCATGTTCCCTGGTAGGTCCCGTCTTTTGATTTGGTCACGGCCACATTGTTCTCTTCGGGGTTGACAACCATTTCAATTTTTGCGGGTGGAACTGGTTTGCTGACTTTCGTTTTGGGAACAAAGTCATTTCTGAGAATGGAAAACTCCGAGCGCCTGTTTAATTGATGTGCCGCTTCCTTAACATTGGTAACCGCCAGGGCGTTGATGACCGAATCGTTCAATACCGTACCTGCCTTGAAGGTGTAGGTTTCCTTTATTATATCTTTGTTTAATGACCTCGGCACACGTTCGCCGTACCCTTTAGCTACCAGCCGCTCAGGGTCGATACCTCTGGATATCAGGTAATCAACCACACTCTGGGCCCGTTTTTGTGATAAAATGTCGTTGCGCTCATCGCTGTCGCGTGAGTCGGTGTGCGAAGCCAGCTCAATCACAATCGTTTCATTGGCATCAAGGGTTTCGATCAGTCCCTGCAACGAATCACGGTACTGGGGCTTGAGATCCCATTTTGCCAGGTCATAAAGAATATCGGGTAATACAACCGGTTTTTTCGGAATAGGCCGTAAAACAAAATTCCTGACCAGGTCTTTGCTCGCTTCCAATCCCACGGTAGTTTCCCTGCCCTTTTCGTTGAAATAGTCCTTTTTGGTCACAAAAATGTCATAGGTCGTATTCGCCGAAATCTGCATTTTATTAAAACTGTAATGGCCCTTATCATCCGTATTATCCTCCAGGGTCTTCCCGTTGGTGCCTGCAATACTGACCTTGGCGCCTGCAACCGGCTGAAGCGTACGGTCATCGGTGATATTCCCTTCAAGCGTAAAATAAACTGGCGGAATCACAAACGAATAGATGTCATCTCTTCCTTTACCACCGGCCCTGTTGGAGGTAAAAAGCCCCTGTTCCGACTCGTCGCCATTAAAGACAATGGCAAAATCATCACCGGCAGAATTGACAGGCGACCGCATGTTCTGTGGCACACTCCATCCGGGTCCATTTTTTACAGCGCCTGCCTGATAAGCCTGGGTGGTTGCTCCGCTGATGGTTGACAGGGCATTTTTGTCTTCGGTGGTACCCTGCCATTGATAACTGGTTGCTCCGCTGATGTTTGACAGGTTGTTCTTGTCTTCGGTGGCGCCCTGCCATTGATTACTGGTTGCCCCGCTTAAGGTTGATAAAGCTTTGGCGCCGGTTGTGCTTTTCCATTGATAGGAGGGAGGGGTGCCGTTTTTTGAATAGGTAGTAACAAAGATGTCCAGTCCGCCCATACCCGGGAGCCCGTTGGAGGCAAAATATAAAATACTGTCGTTCCTGATGAACGGAAAAAGTTCATCGCCGGCCGTGTTTATATCAGGACCAAGGTTTTGCTTGAAATATTTCCCGCCCTTTTTCTCCTTTTTTGCAACCCAGATATCCTTCCCGCCAAAGCCGCCTGGCAGATCAGCTGAAAAATAGATCGATTCATCGGTGGCAACACTTGGATGTCCCATTACGGTTGAAGAATCACCCCCCAGGTCCATTTTTTCCGGTTCCGACCAGGCCGTCCCACCCTGCCGGCTCGCCTTAAAAATGGCACAGCCGTTTTTTCGCTTGGGATCATTATAGCAACGTGTAAAATAGTAGGATGAAAAGCGGGCATTGAATTGGCCAACACCATCATTGGCTTTTGAATTGATCATGCCTCCTTCATCGGCCAGTACCGGTTTGCTCCAGTCTCCCTTGCGGTCGATCCTTGACAGGAACAGGTCAGAAAACCCCAAACCGGTCCAGTTATCTACGTCTCTGCCCTTGGCGCCGTTACGGTCGGAAGTGAAAAGAATTGAACCGTATTTCTTATCAGCATAGGATGCTGCAAAATCATCCTCTTTCGTATTCAGCAGCTTCTCCCATTTTACACCATATTTGGTTGGGTTTGCAATCCATTCTTTTGCCAGTGTACATGTTTCTACTCCCAAAGTCGCCTTGGGATCGTTGGGTACCATCGCCAGGTAAGCCTGGTATTGTTTTATGGCTTCCTCATAGTTGCCGTTGACTTTAAGCATATCAGCGTAAAAGAGCAAAATCTTAGGATCATCCTTTACGTATTTTACATTGTTTACCAGTCTTTTGTACGAAGCCTCTGCTTTCTTCGTATTATTCATCATCCGGTAGCACTCGGCGATGCGGAAGGAGATACGGTCACGTTCAGCCTTGTTGTTCTTAACCTTGGAATAAGCTTTCTGATACTTTTGCAATGCCTGCAGGAACATCTGATCAGCGTAGGCTGCGTCGGCCGCCCTCGAATATTTATTCTGGGCCATTGCATGAGGCGACGAAGCCATGAAAAAGATTAATAACAGTGAAAAAACAACATATCGCATATCAACGCACTTTTGATTGCTTAATAACGCACAAATATAGATAAAAGTCTGATGAGAGGCTAAAAAAAAAGGCTGCCCGGGATTGTCCCGACAGCCTTTTCTCTGATAAAGTTATCTTGTTATTTAGCTTTTATTTTAACTAACAACTCTTTTTTTTCTTTACGGCGTTTCTGCCAGAGAAGGATGTCGTAAGCAATTGGCGTAGCCACGAATACCGACGAATAGGTTCCGACAGCAACCCCTGTGATTAAAGCAAAGGTAAATCCACGCAATACCTCTCCGCCGAAAATGAAGATGGTGATCAAAACAACGAGGGTAACACCCGATGTATTGATGGTACGGCCAAGGGTGCTGTTGATGGCGGCATTGATGTTGACTGCCAGATCGCGCTTGGGATACAATGCACGGTACTCCCTGATCCTGTCGAAGATGATAACCGTGTCCATGATCGAATAACCGATGATGGTAAGCAAGGCCGCTATGAAGTCCTGACCAATCTCCATTCCGAATGGGAGTATCCCATGGAATAAAGTAAACATGGTAATGATAATCAGCGAGTCGTGGGCAAGTGATATAACACCTCCCATCCCAAACTGCCAGTTCTTGAAACGGAAAGCTATATATATAAAGATAATGATCAGAGCGAAGAATACAGCCATAACAGCCTTCCAGATAAGGGAGTAGGAAATGGTTGGGTCAACGCGCTGTGAGCTGAGTTCACCAATGATCTTTCCAGGCGTATTGCCTTTAAAGTCGGTTATGGTTATGGGCGTTTTATAGAATCCCTTCACGCCTTCAAAAAGTTTATTTGAAACGATCGAATCCGCCTGCTGATTCCGTTCATTGATCATGAACTTGGTGGTAATCTTTACCTGGTTCTTAGGTCCGAAAGTTTTTACTTCAGGAGCTTCTCCAAAAGCTTTGCTCAGGGAGGCACGAACATCGGTTGTAGAAACGTTCTGGTCAAATCTGACAATATAGCTGCGGCCACCGGTGAAATCAAGGCCCATATCCATTCCGCGGACAAAAATGCTGATTGCGCCGGGAATAAGAACGGCAACGGATATAATATACATCTTCTTGCGTAAACCAATGAAATCAATATTGATATGCTGGAAGAGGTTTTGTGTGTATTTATTTCCCGTAGTGATGGTCATGTTGCGGTCGAGCATCCATTCGAATACAAGACGGGCAATGAAGATTGAGGAGAACAACGACAGGAGCAATCCAAGAACCAACGTTGTGGCGAAACCCTGAACCGGACCAGATCCGAAAATGTACAGCACAACACCTGTGAGGATGGTGGTAACGTGGCCGTCGATGATGGCCGATAATGCATGATGGAAACCATCTTTCACGACAAGCCGCGAGCCTTTGCCCGCTCGCATTTCCTCCCGCATTCGTTCGTAGATAATAACGTTCGAGTCGACTGCCATCGCAAGGGTCAGAACGATACCGGCGATACCGGGCATTGTGAGAACTGCGCCGATGGAGGCAAGCACACCCATCAGGAAAAATACGTTTGCAAACAGGGCGATATCCGCAACATGGCCGGCCCCGCCATAATATAACGACATGTACAGGAGTACCCCGATAAATGCAATGACGAAGGATAATAAACCGGCATTGATTGATTCCTGTCCGAGTGACGGGCCAACAACCTCTTCTGCCACAATTCTTGCCGGAGCCGGCAATTTTCCGGCTTTCAGGATATTGGCAAGGTCAAGCGCCTCTTCAACAGTCATATCACCACCGGTAATCGACGACATCCCGTTGGGAATTTCGCTGTTAACGTTGGGATAGCTGTAAATGTAACCATCAAGAACAATAGCCACCTGCTTGCCGATATTGTCACCGGTAAGGCGTTTCCAGATACGGGCGCCTTCAGAGTTCATCGACATGGAGACCTCCACGCGGCCATTCTGATCATAATCCTGACGGGCGGTGGTAATTACATCGCCACCCAGGGCAGCTGAACCATCCCTTGAAGTAACCTTCAGGGCGACGAGTTCAAGAACATCTTTCGACTCGGCCCGCGGCTTTACAGTCCAGGCAAGTTTCATATCACGCGGGAACATGTTCTTGGTAAGACGGAGCATGCTGTTAACCCTTGCGGTATCTTTAATGAAAGCCCGACCGACCATAGCAGTCTGACCGGCAACATACTGGCCGTCCTTATCCTGGTAAATGGCCGGGTTCAGGTAGGCAAACAAGGGGTTCTTCCTGGCATAATCTTCAAAAGATTCCTTTTGTTTGGCCATGGCGGCAGTTTTTGATGTATCCGAGCCAAGTTGTTTCAGAAGGGCATTTCCTTTGGATGTATCGGCTTTGGATGTATCTGCTTTTTTCGCCGGGGTTGCTTTTGCCGGCTCTTTCTTTTCAGCAAGCGTCTGTTTCGATGCGATGGCATTTGCCGTGGCAGCAGTGTCAGCTTTCAGGGTACTGTCGGTGGCAATTGAATCCTGACCGGCTGCCAGGATGGAGGTCAGTTTTTTATTTGCTTCGGCAAAATATGGCTGAAGGGTTGGGAACTGGTATGTTTCCCAGAATTCAAGCTGGGCAGAACCCTGCAGGAGTTTACGAACACGGTCGGGATCTTTGATACCGGGAAGCTCAATCAGAATACGGCCTGCGGTCTGCAACCGCTGAATGTTCGGCTGTACAACCCCAAAACGGTCGATACGCGTGGTGAGAATATTGTAAGTGCGGTCAATGGCTGCATTACTTTCTTCCCTGATCACCTTGATTACATCGTCGTTGGATGAGTTATAGTTGATTTTATCTTTCAGTTCAACCGTGTTGAAAATGGCAGCCAGTTTGGCATTCGGATCAGTTTCCTTGAACGATTCGGCAAAAAGATCAACAAAGTCGCGCGTGCTGTTTTTCTCTTTGTCAATGGCTTTCTGCAGGGCTTTGACAAAAGTAGGATCCTGGTTATAGCCTGACAGCGCCCTGATCACGTCGGGAACCGAAACAGCCATGGTAACGTTCATACCTCCCTTGAGGTCGAGACCGAGATTTATTTCCCTTTCACGAACATCTTTCAGGGTAAAGTTTTTAACAAGTATATTATAAACACCCACATTGGCCATGGAATCATTGAAATATTCCAGTCTTGATTTGGAAATGGAGTCGTAATAATACTCTTCTTTCAGGGGATTGCCCTGTGCCTTTTGTTTGGCCATCGCTGTCACCTGGGGAGAATTGGCATAATCGTCGGCTTTCCCTGAGTAATAGTAGCTTATGAAAGTAAACGACAATTGAAATAAACAAACCAAAATGAATGTGATCGCGAAAAATTTAACAACGCCTTTGTGCTGCATGAGATTGAATTTTAAATGGATTGTATTGCTAAGCCTTTTTTTTGAGGGTGCAAAATTATACAATTCCTTGGAAAAAACCAATGAAATTATATTTTATGTCGATAACCCGCTGCTGGCGGCTGAAAGGCTGATTCAGTCCTTGAACGTGATGGTTCCGCTGGTCTTTCCTGGCTGTAACCTGATTAACCTGAATTTACGCCATTCATATTCAGGATGATTTTGCAAAACAAGCTCCTTGTCAGCATCTTTGATCAGAAATGGTTCATTCATATGAACGAGAAGATTTTTTGAACCAGGATAAGGTGTTTCAGAGATTCTGGTGATAACGAAGTACCCAATGCTGTCGTGAACCCCGATAGAATTAAACACTTTGATCGTAGTGCCTGGCGTTACCATCGACCAGCCCTTGGTCACCCAGCCGGTGTCCTTTTCATTTTGTACATACCTGGCGAAGGCCACATTAACCGATTCGCGGTAGCTGTTCTGAAAACTGATCTGTGAAAAAGAAGAATGCGACAGGCCTGTGATCATAAGTAAAATGCAGGTAAGTCTGAACATTTGCATGGTGTCAATATTTTTTTCAAATATAATGCATTTTGGGGATTGGTGGATGAGCTGACAAGAAAAACCTCACCCCCTGACCCCTCTCCTCAAGGAGAGGGGAAAAAGCCACACTCCCAAACCTCTCCCCCCTCTCCTTGGGAGAGGGGGGAGAGGGTGAGGTCAAACCCCCAGAGGAGAGATATCAGTGAGTGAGGTCAAAAAGCCAGCGAGAGATATCAAGCGCAAGGGTATATGGAGACATCCCGTGCTAAGGCGCTTAAAAATATTAAACGTAAAAGAACCCTCATTATGAAATCAAAAAATGATCTTCTTTTGATCGGATTCAATTTCTCCTCTCAATCTCATTAGCTCCCAGTATAACTTTTTTAACACCTTTATTCCGTGGTTTTTGAATCCCGGCGTCCCTTCATTCATGCGCCATTCAATGGAATCGGCCAGTTCTTTTTTCAGGTCAGGTTCGGTTTCCGACATGCGGTAGAGAATATCCATGCAATACACTTTGGCGGCAACGGCCTCCCGGGGCGAAAGCAGCCAGTCGAAACAGATCGTCATTAGTTCGCCCAACCGGTTGCCTGTTGGCAAGGGCGATCGTGACAACATGCGCAGCGAATGACGCTTGAGCCCGTCGTGATTGAATTCAGGCAGCATTTTCACGATCTCATCAATACGACTGTCAATCAATTCCGGATGTTTTTCAGAGACAATGTCAATCACCCACGCAGCCCGTCTGCTTATGGGTTCTTCATTCTGCAGAAAAACACTGAAAAGCTCCTCAAATAATTCAGTTTTCTGAACAACAAGGTCGGCCACAAGATCGGTGTTCCGCCTCGACATCTCCATAAGGAGAAACTCATTCAACGCCATTGCTTTATTCATGGAGTGAAGATTACCGGGTAATGAAGTCAGGTCAAAGAGCGCCTGGCGTTTTACCTGATGATTTGAGACTCTTAACGTTGATTTTTTTTGGATCCTGCCTCGTATCAAAAATGTCAGTTATCAATAGCCCTTCTTTGATCGGTCTGTAAATGACTTTGTAATTTCTTATCACCAGGTATCTGTGGTTTTCACCAAGTGATGTTAGGTTATACTCCATCTGCCCTGATTTTGGATACTTGACAAGCTGCTTTGTCGATGAAAAAATGGCGCTTTTTCGTAAGAGGCTTTAGCTTTGGAGATTCAATAGCTTTTAACTCATATATTGTCGCCTCAATTTTATTCAATATATTCTCATCCTGAATATTTATCAGGTATTCAATAGCATTCAATTTTCGGGTTTGTAAATCCATAACCAATATTTTTTTACAAATTTAATAATGATTTCCCTGTGATTTTATGAATGGAACCTGATTATTTTTCTTCAGAACTGATAAATATGAAAGGTATTGACTTAACTTTGCCACAAAAACAGGATTCAGGTGATTTGGATTAAAGGTTTTAAAACAATCCGGATGATTTACATTTAATGTTCGGTAACATAAAATGGTTTGTTAGATTGCTCGTTCTGTATTGTGCTTTGTTTTGAGAAATATATGAGTCCAGTATAAAAACGCTATGATCGCGAAAAATAATAGTTTATCAAATTGACCTCATCCCCTAACCCCTTCTCCTTGAAGGAGAAGGGGAATTCCCTCTCCTTTAGGAGAGGGTCAGGGTGAGGTGATGTTAGCTTTTTAGACCAGACTCATATGTAGTTTAATAAACTGTACGATAACACACCTGATGATACAGCCCTAAAGGGTTTGGGTCAAAAATGACATACCCATTGAGCTGGAATACTTGTGTGATTATGCCCAATCAAAAATTATTAACATATGAAAAACAAATATATTGATCTGATTGAACAAACCTTTGACTTTCCCCAGGCGGAATTTGAGGTGATCGACAACGAACTTTATTTTCACAAGGTTCCCCTGATGGACATTATCAAGCAATATGGAACTCCTCTTAAAATTAGTTACTTACCCAAGATCAGTTCACAAATCCAACGGGCTAAAATCCTGTTTAACGTGGCTATGGCCAAGGTTGATTACCAGGGCGATTACCACTTTTGTTACTGCACCAAAAGTTCCCATTTCAGTTTTGTGCTGGAGGAGGTGCTTAAGAACGATGTGCATCTTGAAACTTCTTCGGCTTTCGACATCAACATCATTGAGGATCTTGCCGAACGCGGATTGTTCAGCAAAGACCGTTTTATCATCTGCAACGGCTTCAAGAGGCCCATGTATATTGAAAACATTGTAAATCTGGTTAACAATGGATTCACCAATGTGATCCCGGTGCTGGATAATATTTTTGAACTGGAGAAAATTGAACAGGAAATCAAGCACAAAGTAAAGCTGGGGATCAGGATTGCTTCTGAAGAGGAACCGAAATTTGACTTCTATACATCCCGGCTGGGGATCAGGTACAATGACATTGTGCCCTACTTTCTTGAGAAGATAAAAGACAATCCCAAGTTTGAACTGAAGATGCTTCATTTCTTCATCAACACCGGGATCAAGGATAAGGCATACTATTGGAATGAGTTGACCAAGAGTGTTCAGGTCTATTGTGATCTGAAGAAAATATGTCCTGAACTTACTGCCTTGAATATCGGCGGAGGGCTTCCAATCAAGAACTCGCTTGATTTTGTTTATGATTACGAATACATGGCAGAGGAGATCATTGCGCAGATTCAAAGCATATGCGAGCGGAATGAAGTTCCCGATCCTGATATCTTTACTGAGTTCGGATCGTTTACGGTAGGTGAAAGCGGGGCAGTATTGTATTCGATAATTGACCAGAAGAGGCAGAATGACCGTGAAATCTGGAATATGATCGACAGTTCCTTTATGAATACCCTGCCCGATACCTGGGCCATTAACCAGAAGTTCATCCTGCTTGCAATCAATAACTGGGATGTTGAGTATGAACGTGTCTTTCTGGGCGGACTGACCTGCGACAGCGAAGATTTTTACAATGCCGAGGAACATAGCAATGCAGTGTACCTTCCGAAATTTACACAGAATGTTCCGCAATACATCGGAATGTTCCACACAGGGGCTTACCAGGAGGCAATCGGGGGCTATGGAGGAATTCAGCATTGCCTGATCCCTGCCCCGAAACATGTGCTGATCGACATCGATGAGGAAACCGAGGAGGTTACCACGAAGCTTTGGTCAAAGGAGCAAAGCTTTAAATCGATGCTTAAAATCCTGGGATATTAATGTTGAGGATCTTCTTCACCTCAACCCCCTTCCCCTTCCTAAAGGAGAAGGGGAGGTGTTTCGTAGCATATATACTATCGACTGGAAAGAGTCTATCCTATAAGTTTTCCTAATGAAAAAACAAGATTTCAAAAAATTAAATATTGATAAACATATAATTAGCGCCGCCTCTCCTTCTCCTTTAGGAGAAGGAGCTGGAGGATGAGGTGAAGAAGGTCTCCGCTCCTTCAGTCCGGGCAAAATGTCTGCTATGGATAGTCTCAAAATAAATGTTTCGTTATAACCTATGAATTCTTATTTTTGAAAAAAAAATCCGTCATGAAGAAGAATAAAAAATCCATTTTAAAAGAACAGGTGAAGCACATTGATATCAAGGCGATCGATTCCACTAAAATTATCGATGCAATGCGCGACATGTCTTTCACATCAAGGGATACAGCAGTGGCAGCTGATATTTTTGATATGATGATCAGGGATAAAGGTTGTACCATTTTTCTTACCCTGGCCGGCAGTACCAGCGCTGGCGGTTGCATGCAGGTGTATGTCGATTTGGTGAAAAACAATATGATCGACGCCATTGTTGCAACAGGCGCTTCTATCGTTGATATGGACTTCTTTGAGGCCCTGGGTTATAAGCATTACAAGGGAACCCCTTATGCCGATGATAAGGAACTCAGGGCGAATTACATCGACCGGATTTATGATACCTACATCGATGAACAGGAGTTGCAGTTTTGCGACATGACGATCAACAAGATCGCTAATTCCCTTGAGCCACGTCCCTATTCTTCACGTGAATTTATCAGGGAAATGGGCAAATGGCTGGTGAAAAATTCGAAAAAGAAGGATTCACTCGTTCAGGCCTGCTACGAGTACAATGTTCCAATCTTCTGTCCCGCCTTCAGCGACAGCAGCGCAGGTTTCGGACTGGTTAAGCACCAGTGGGATAACCCTAAAAAGCATGTATCCATCGATTCGGTAAAGGATTTCCTGGAACTGACAAAGATCAAGATGGCCGCTAAAACATCCGGTTTGTTTATGATAGGAGGTGGCGTGCCGAAAAATTTTGTCCAGGACACGGTGATTTGTGCCGAAGTGCTTGGCAAGGAGGTTCCCATGCACAAATATGCAGTTCAGATCACGGTAGCCGATTCACGCGACGGAGCCTGTTCAAGTTCCACCCTGAAAGAGGCTGCGAGCTGGGGTAAGGTCGATACAGTGTATGAAAAAATGGTGTATGCCGAAGCAACCAGTGTGCTGCCGCTCATCGCAAGTTATGTGTATCACAAAAACGGCTGGAAAAAACGCAAAAAGTACGAGTGGACGAAGATGCTTGATAAATGACCAATGACCAATGACGAATGACCAATGACCAATGACCAATGACGAATGACCAATGACGAATGACCAATGACCAATGACCAATGACGAATGACCAATGACCAATGACCAATGACGAATGACCAATGACGAATGACCAATGACCAATGACCAATGACCAATGACCAATGACCAATGACCAATGACGAGGCTCCGTAGGAGC
>CAISJJ010000234.1 GCA_903885595.1 uncultured Bacteroidales bacterium | reverse complement strand
GAGAATCTAATATGGGGGAAACGTATCAAAGAGTACCGTCTGAAAGAAAGTCCGGTCTTCATCATAGGTTTTAACAGGAGCGGTACCACCCTGCTGCACAATCTTCTCTGCCAGGATGCCAAAGCAGGTTATACCACCACACTTCAGGCAGTTTTTCCTCATTGTTTTCTCTCCCAAAAGGGGTGGCTCGGACCGTTAAGTAATTTCCTCCTTCCTGAAAAGAGACCGTTCGACGGTGTTCCGATGAATATGAATTTTCCGCAAGAGGAGGAATTCGCCCTGGCAAACCTGCAGTCGCGCAGCATCTATAATTTCTTTATCTTTCCTAAAGATTTTGAACGGATCCTCGACAAGCAGTATTGTCCATCAAAGATGAATGAAAATGAGCTGATTCATTGGAAAAAAGAATACCGGACCATGGTCGTCAAATCTCTTTTTAACACCGGCGGCGAGCGGTATATCAGTAAAAACCCTCAAAACATACCCCGGACACAGATCCTGAAGGAGCTGTTCCCTGGTAGTCATTTTATTTTTATTTATCGCGATCCCTACAAGGTGGTTGAATCATGGTTTAATTTCATCCTGGCGATTTTCCCGGGGGTTCAGTTGCAGGCAGTTCCTGATGATTTTTCAAGAAAGGAGGTTGCACACTATTATTCGGTGGCTATGAAGCATTATTTTAACTTGAAAGCGAAAGCGGATGCATCGGAAATCCTTGAGATCAGGATGGAAGATTTTATGAAGGATAAAATAGCAGGATTAAAAGATATTTACAGGTTATGCAAAATGGATGGATTCGGGCAGGCCCTGCCCGCCTTTGAAACATATCTGGCAGAGCATCCGGTAGCGCCGCATGAAACCAACCATGTTCATGCTGATACCATTCGGTATGTTAACCAGTATGCATCTGATGTTGTCACCAGGCTCGGTTACCCGTTAAGGCAGGTGGATTAACTCATGGTTTCTTTTTCTCTCCAAAATTAAGGGAGAAGCCAAGATAAATGATGACAGAATTATAAAGTATGGTCATATCATCGACACGCGTTCCCTGCAGTGCCTTTTCTTCTGTAAAGTTATACTCAACGGGATCAGAAAGATTCACAAACTGCTTTTGGTGAGCAGTTCTGCCAAAACAATACTGAAACCCGGTAATAATATCCTGGCCGAAAAATTCCCACGATAAACCACAGGTAAGATAATACAGGTCCAGGTTGGCCTTCTGAACTTTTGTGTTTTCGGTAAAGCCTCCGAAATCAAGATTTTTCTGGTAGTTAAAGTCAGTTCTGAAACCTGCTTTCAACAGCAGCTTTTCACTCAGCGTCCAGCTGTAGCCGACAGCAACATTGAATATTGGTTTGGCCCCGCTGATGTATGTGAGCCAGTCGGAAAACTGCTGACCTCCTGTCGCGGAAGCCAGATACTGGCTTTCTTCAGCCTGCACCATCCTGTATGGATTAATACCTGAAAAATACTCCATCGACAGGTACAAAAACCTTTTACCGTCACGAAAACTATAGGTCATCCCCGCAGCAACCGAAAACGGAGTATTGAATGAAACCTGCACATCACTTTTTTCTTCATAATCGGTTACGAGGTAGTCGGGTAGGGGTAACCCTGTCCCGGGATTATTAATATTGGATTGCTGTTCCTTGCGCTCCACCCTTTTTCCATCGGAATAAACTCCTATGGAGGGTGTTGTCACGGTAATCCCCAGGCTCAATGATTCCAATTTATAGATCAGCCCGACTTTCCAAAGCAGTCTGTAATCATTGAAGTTCAGGTATTTGTTGTCCTCATACCCTGCAGCATAGAAGGCATTCTTTCCACCAGCGGGGATGGTATCTTTCAGCGGATAGGCCTGGATATCCAGCGAATTCCTGTAGTTAAGGCTTTTGATGCTGGCAAACATACTTATTCCAAGGATAATTTTTTTACTTAATCTTGTCGAAGCCCCTATCCCCACCCAGTCGTCCCTGAACTTGCTGTAATACTGATAGAACGCAGTGTACCGGTCGTTACCGGCTGTACCTGTCAGTACTTTATTTTCCTGATCAACCGATGCCAGTATTTCTGTCTTTTCGTTTTCATTGTTCAGAAATGCGACCTCAAAACTCCAGTTCTGGTGTTTTTTTGGTTTGAGCATATATGAAATGAAACGGGGTTCGACCTTGGCTATAGCCGATTCAAGATCAATGCCTTCGCCCAGGGCATTATTGATATTGATAAAGTTGAAAGAGAATAAGCTGGCATTGAGTGAAAATTTTGAAGCGATTACCTCAGAAATACTGGCTGGATTATAATAAATAGCGCTGGGGCCGGCTCCGCCACCAACAACGGCTCCCGATAAAAGCGATGACTCTTCGTTAAAACTCCGGCTCCAGTAATTATGCGTTTGTCCGGCCACTATTGTTGCCAGCGATAGTAATAAAACTATAAAAATGGAAATCCGCATCATCTTTATTACTACCTGCAATGTGGTTGTAAAAGTAAAAAAAATTTATCCTGTTGCCAGGAAGATGGGGTATTTCTTCTGTTCACAATGGTGCCAGGTATGCAGATAAGACTACCCTGGATGCTATAGCCAGAAACATGAAGATTGTAATCGGGAATTCAGGGTTTAAAAAACAGCAGGAAGACTAACGAAATCAGGAACCAAAAAAAAACAGAGTCTGTCTCAAAAATCCCAGACAGATTCTGTTTTTTATTGTCACGCGTCCCGTGTCCCGCGTCCCGCGTCAAAGTTTCGTCACGGTTTCGTCACAAAGGGCACATTCTGAAGCATTTTCGCGCGGATGGCAGTCAGAATGTAGTTTTCGATCTGGTAGAACTGGGTTGCAACCAGGCCGTCAGAAATGGCTTTAACTTTACCATAATAGGTCACAATTAGTCCATCGGTCTTCTTTTGGAGTTCGATCACGCCCTTGGTCCAGGTGTCGGCCTGTTCCGGGGTCATGGTAAGATACTCGTCAGCATATAGCTTTAACAAAGCAATGCGCTGCCTGCCAAGTTCCTTTCTTTGTGTTTCATATTCGTCATACAGTTTCCAGAAGGCATCTTTCTGAGCAGCTGATGGTTTGACAAAATCAGTCACAATTTGTTTTTTTTCCATACCAAAGGCAGCCTGCATCAGGTCGACCTCTTCTTTGTCTGATTGCGCCCAGGCAAATGTTGCCATGAATAAAGCGGCAATAATTAAAAATGATTTTCTCATGTGTAAATGTTTTAATTGTTTATGTTGAAAATACAAAGATAAATCTCTCCCGGAAGAGATCCAAATTTACAAAACCTAGCAGTTAATCCATCCTGACCAATTTAGTGGATACATGGGTGAATAGCGATCTCACGGTTCTGGGAATGCAGCCGCCTGGTTTAACGGATGAAGGCAGCAGGCAATACTCATTTATCTGATTTTACATCAACCACCTCATACATGTTCTTCCCGTCCTTAACAATGGGCTGATAGTAGGTTTCCCCGACCTTTACATAGGAAACTTCCCCTATTTTCTCCTCTTTGCCTCCTTCAGGCAGGTTTTCGACAACAGCGCCGGCGGTAGGCTGTACAACGGTGTATCCTTCGGGTTTCTTTTCGTAATAGGTGCCTGCGTAGTAATAGTTATTGGTGGTCTCGTTAATGACCACCGTTTGTGAACCTGGCGGGAGGGTGGTAACAGTTGCACCAACAGGAGCAGGTACGACAGTGTAACTTCCATTACTTGATACGTAATATACGCCCTGGTCGTAATGATATTGCTGATTTGCTACGGTTACAATGATAGCAGTGGCAGCAACGGCTACAACAACGGCGCCCCAGGGATGATAAGCAGGATAGGGGTAGGGGTGATAGGGATGATAGGCATAGGGATGGTAAGCGTAATAACTGCGACCGCCATAGGCATAGGGTGGCCTCGGATAGGGCCTTGGATTGGCAACAACCACCGTGTTATGGCTGTTATTAATGTTGATATTGTTGACAGTATTGTTATTGTTGTTGATGTTGTTGTTACCGGTGTTAATGTTATTTTTATTGCCGGTGTTAACATTGGTGTTATTCCCGGTTGCAGGCCTGGAGGAAGCCTTGTTGTCTCCCGCCGGTTGCGTGGTTGCCTTGTTGTCTCTCGACGGTTGCGTGGAGGCTTTGTTGCCGGTCGAAGATTTCTGCCTGTCCTTACTTTGCGGGGATTCGGATTTTGAAGTACCCGACCGGTTCTTGCTGCCACCAGCCGGCCGTGATCCGTTCCGCTGTGCCTCAAGGGAAAGGGAGGACATTAAAATCAGGAGACTGGCTATTAACCCCGTAAACATAAGTTTTAAAATGATTCTTGTCTTCATAATGCTGATATTAATAATTTGTTCTTGTTTTTATCAATGGCTGATATACATTGTAAAGGTACCAAAAACCATAATACAATATGCCCCGATTCGTCAAAATATCCTGAATTGCAGTATTGAATTCGAGGTTGTTAATTTCTGAAAAAATCATTCACCATTTGCCGTACCCCCTCTCATCGTGATAAGAGGTTTTAAGCCTGCGGTTTATTTAGTGCAGGAACTTGCCCGCTGCCACCACCTTCCGGTCCTGATTGAGGAGCCGGTAAGCCAGGATTTGTCCGGATGGTCTTCCTGACAGGTCTAGGTGCATCACCCGTTCAGTAATGTTTGTTTCACAGATAATCCTGCCTGTCATATCAATAATGATCAGCTGCTGGTCGAGGTAATCTTTACAATGTGTAAAATCGAAAATCGTTTTTCCGGCCCGATCGGTATACACAGTTACCCGGGCAGGTATGGATTCCTTTTCTTTTCCGGCTGAAACGGTTGTTTTCCATATGTTATACAGGGTTTGCAGCGAGTCGATCGGGTCGACAGGGAAAACACCAGTATAGTTTTGAGGATAGGCCATCCAGAGATCGAGGTACAGTGAATCGGCGGTATTGTCAATCCTGGCTATCCTGAGGAAAGATGACTGAGAAGAGGTATGCCTGACAGCACAGCGCGTGTCGGCTCCCACGACTTTGGCCCCTTGCAGCGACGCCATCAAACGGTCGGCCAACGTACCGGGTGTGTTCTCGAAACGACTTCTGATGGAATCGAGGATCCTTTGACCAAGCAGGATGTTCCCCTGGATTGAATAATTGAGATGGGCCATATGATTCTTGTAATTGGTACAGTTACTCCCTGTGTAACCTGCACTTCTGGGATGGCCTCCATGATAATCGGTAATGCCGTATTGACGCGTAGTTGGATTATTGTTGACATCATGGGCAACAAGCGAGTCGATGATCTGTTGTGGCGCTAATCCCATCATCATCCAGTCATGCGCGTTTTGCTGGTTTACCGGGTTCCAGGCCGCTTGCGTATGAATAGCCCCGATCCCTGGAATAACATCGCTTAATATCTGGGCTCCATGTGGATACGAAGTGGACGAACCAACACACGATGCACCTGCGCTACCGATTTCACCGGTTATTGAATCAATAGCTACAATGGAAAAGGTATCCTGGGCAATCGTTGGTAAGATGAAAAGCAACATGGCTGCAAGCAGAAGATTAACCTTAAGGGTCAGTTTTTGAATTAACATTTCGTTCAGGATTGGTAAATATTTTGTAAAGATAAACAGAAAACGGGGGCATTTGTTTGTAATTTTGACCCTCAAAACCAAGGACCATGTTTAAGACCAACGAATACTTTGACGGCAAGGTGAAATCGATCGCCTTCATCACGGCCGACGGACCTGCCACAATGGGCGTGATGGCCCACGGCGAATATGAATTTGGGACATCCACCATCGAGCATATGACGGTTATTTCAGGAAAAATGGTCGTTCAGTTGCCTGGTGAAATGGAATGGAAAGAGTATAAACCGTTTGAAATGTTTATCGTTCCGAAAGACAAGAAATTCAAATTGCGGATTGCCGCAGATGCGGCGTATCTTTGTCTGTACCTTTAATGGTAAGTCATAATTAACTGGCTGTGAAAAAGCTGATGACTATTTCGATGGCGGTCGTTTTACACCTCTGCCCATTAAGGACGTCCACCCACAGCACCACCACCAACGCCAGCTGGCCTTCCACCACTGCCAACTGAACCCGCGGTGCTCCGCTGGAAGTTCCTGGTATTGGCCTGTCGTTGTAATCCCCGATCCCGCTGCTTGCTTTGCTGATCCATTTGAGGACGATCGAATCCTGTTTGCTTTCGTACAGGTGGCGACTGTTTTATTTCGGCAGGCTGTATTGATGGAGTGGTTTTGCCGGATGGCTGCGACCAGGAAGTGGTCTGGTCGGCATTTTGCCACTTTTTACCGTCATTTTGCTGCCAGGCTCCATTATCCTGCCTGTAAACATTACCCTGTTTATCGGCATATACATTGTTCTTTGCATCTTTCGCAGGGATGGCGCGATTCACTTTTCCAGTCTGAACATCTTTAGCCGCAGGTGTATTTCCGGTATTTTCCCGGGTAGCAGGTTGCGTGGAGGGCTGGGTGGCCGGCCGTATACCCTGGGTTCCGGGTTGCTTGCCCGATGGTTGGGCGACCGGTTGTACACCCTGGGCATGGTTGCTGTATATGTTGCTTTGGTTAAAGTTGTTGCGGTTGTAACCGTTCGCGTTGAGGATGATGTTCGTGTTGTTTGCAAATACCGGTCCCCGGCCATAGTAATGGTTGTAATGCATGGCATAGGGTGGCTGGTACATGGGAGGCCCCCACCAGCCACCATAATTTGACAGACTGTTACCGCTCCTTTGTATGCAACCGTAAGAAACCCCGAAATCCATGCTCCAGCCAGTCCACGGATTGTAATTCATGTTGAAACCCCAGGTCACAGGCCGAGGATAATAGTACTGACCATTCCAGCCGGAGTATTGATAACCTGTTCCGTAAACAATGGTCGGCCCGTAAACATAACATCCCGTATAACCGGGCAGATAGCCCATGTACACCACTGCAGGCTCCACTTCATAAATATTGACAAATGTAACATAGTACGCAGGGTCTTCCGGTGGGATTTTCCGGATCTCCGCAGGGATCTCCGCAGCAACAGCCCACGGGCCATTTGGTGAGCCACCGGTGAACCAGACTGCATTTTCACACACAAAGTAGGTGTTGTTTAACATAAACACATCGGCACTCGTACTTACAGCACGGAAAAGCAGTGTACCCTTGATTTGTTCGAATTTAGGATTTCCATCATATTTTACCGCACAGGTAGCTGTTTTCCGGTCGACCTGGGCGGTCTGGGGAATTTGGGCATCCATAACGGCCTCCTTTGCAGCAACAGTGCCTGCCACCGAGGCCAGCACAATATCTTTCGCTGATCCTTCGGGTATCTTTGCAAAGTCGGGAGGCAATTTGTTGGCTGCTACATAGGTCCATGGACCTTTCATGGCGGTGGCGGTGTACCATCTGCCGGAGATAAGGATATGGTAAACCTGTTTGCCGGCCGACAGGAAAATATTGTTGTCCGTATTGGTCATGTATAACAGCTTTGTTCCCTGGATCGGAACGAAATCAGGTTCTCCGTTCGATTGAAGCAGTTCAGCTGGTTTGGTGCGCACGATGATCTGCGGGATAACCTGCTTTTCTTTTGATTCATCTTGCTTTGTTAATGATTGTTTTGGCGCTCCGCCACTTCCTTTATCCTGCAGCTCCTTCTGAAATTTAATAATTTCCGCCGGTGTTTCCTGGGTTGACGACCAGCTGCCCTTCAATACATCGTTTGTTCTGAACCATGTTTTTCCGCCATAGAGATAGAACAGTTTGCCCGTAGGATCCTGCAAAACAAGGAAAGGGGTATTTACAGCCCGTTGGATGCCCGATTGATCAATAGCTTTGAATGATGGATTTCCGTCAAAAAGTACAAGGATTGCAGGTTTTGTCATGAAGATGATTTCCGGTGGGGTATTGTCGAAATTTGAGCTCTGTTTTATCAGCGATGAACGCTCGTTGAGTGTGGCAGTCAACTCATCGAGGGTTGTAGGGATTTCCCATTTGGGTATCTCTTTCTCAAGTACGCTTTTAAACTGATTGACCTTGTCTTTTGGGATAGAATCCTGGCCGGGGAATCTCACATTCAAGACCTTTACGTTGAGCATGATTATCTCGCGTGCAACGCGATCACTGCTGATCGTAATCATTATCCATACTGCTCCAAAAACAGGGGCAGATCCGGTTTTTGCCAACTGGATCGCTGCCCTGGCATAAAGTTTATTTCCGATCAGAGAATCAGGCTGAGGCTGATACATCAATATCCGTCCCGAGGTATACGTTATCTCCTTTGGCCAGCTGCTCTCCACGTTCGTAGTTCTGCCTGGCGCCGTTCGCTTAATTGTATCCTGTGCCGGTCTGCCTGAAGTAGTTCGTTTAACCGTGTCCTGTGGCAATTTAGCTGGCGCAGCACGTTTAACAGGGTCCTGGGCATTGCCTGACATTAAAAAAAAGATCATGAGCATTCCGGAAATTGAAAATCTGATGACCGTTGTTACTGTTCGTTGCATATATTAATATTTAACGCAAAAATACTTAAATAGACGGAAAAGGGTAATCAAGCAAGGATATAGCTTCAGATTTCCCTATATCAGCGAATCGTATGAATCTTTATGAAATTTGTTCCGCCGGCTGTGTGTGCGGGAATCCCGCCCAGCAAAAGAATTTTATCTCCTGACCTGGCAAGATTTCTTTCAAGCAGGTTTTTCTCAGTCATGAGAACCATCTCTTCAAATGTGTCGGGATGTTCCCCGATCAAAATGGGCCTGATTCCCCAGCACAAATTTAGTCCATGATATACATTGATATGCGCGGTGAATGCAAATACGGGAGTGCTTGGTCGCTCAGCTGCAATAAATTGCGCACTCCTTCCGGTGGTGGTCAGATCAACAATACAGACCGGGTCGATTACATCTTCAATCTGGTTGGCCGCACGGCTCAGGGCAATGATATCTGAACGACCTGCCGGAGGGTATGTTTTGAATTGGATTTTTGATTCAACATCCAGGGCAATTTTAACCATCATTTCGACTGCCTTCACAGGAAATTCCCCCATGGCTGTTTCGCCCGAAAGCATTATTGCATCGGTGCCATCAATAATGGCATTGGCAACATCGCTGGCCTCAGCACGCGTGGGCCGTGGCTCATGGATCATGCTCTCAAGCATCTGGGTGGCAGTGATCACGGTCTTTCCACTGCGGTTGCACAACTCGATGATGCGTTTCTGGAGCATGGGAACTTTGTCGGGGCTCATCTCAACCCCAAGATCACCGCGGGCAACCATGATGCCGTTTACAACATCAACAATTTCTTCCAGGTGATCGATGGCCTGCGGTTTCTCAATCTTGGCAATGATCGGTTTCAGGAATCCCTTTTCGGTGATAAGGTTCCGTAGTGTAATCACGTCATTGGCCGACCTCACAAAACTGAGCGAAACCCAGTCGATATCCTGCGAAAGTCCGAATTCCAGGTCACGGATATCCTTGTCAGTCAGGGAGGGAAGTCTGAGGTTGAGATTTGGAAAGTTCACCCCCTTGTGATCGGTCAGGCAACCACCCTCAACTACACGACATAAAACATCATTGCCCCTGACTTCTGTTACCTCGAGTTCGAACAGTCCATCGGCAAGCAGCACCTGCATGCCGGGTTTTGCCTCTTCAGCAACATAGGGATAATCGATCGGGATTGTCAGCAGCCCTGAGCGGTACTCCGATTCGGGCATGAGGTTGACAATCTCTCCGGCCCTGATTTCAATTTTCCCGTCAGGAAGTTTTCCAACCCTGATCTTGGGCCCCTGGAGGTCTTGTAAAATAGTGACTGGCTTGTTCAGTTCATCTGATATTTTTCGCAACGATTTGATCACAGCTGCATGGTCCTCATATTTTCCATGCGAGAAGTTCAGTCGTGCTACATCCATTCCGGCTTCGATCAACTGTCGGATCATTTCGGGTGAACTGCTGGCGGGACCAATAGTGGCAACAATTTTTGTGCGGCGAAACGTGTTGTGCATAGTGTCAGAATAAAAAACGAAGATAGAAAAATTATCTCATAATTTTCGTGTTTTTGAACGATACAACAACGGTGTTATTTCTTATGGATTCAATCGGCTCTATAACTGGCAGAAAAAAACCATACTTGTGGTTGAAAATGACCATTGATCGCCATTCATAACAATATATTTGTTATTGCTCAGACAGCATATGCAGAGGAATTGGATCGTGCTGCTGCTTGCGATGCTGGTTGCTGCGATTTTATAGCAAAGCCGATCAGGGCGAATGAAATGCGCGGATTGATTAAGAAACACATGACAGATTAAAGCTCAATACTTTCGCCATATTTTGGTAAAAAGGGTTGCAGCCCGTACCGGTACCGGATAATTTCAGCAAGAGGGATCCTCGACTTTTCTTCACCATGTGTGAGTACAACCCTGGGCCTTGCAGGAGCCAAGTCATTAAACCACTTCAACAGATCGGTCTGGCTGGCATGGGCGCTGAACCCACCGAGCTTATGTATCTGTGCCCTTACTGCAATCCGCTCACCGTAAATACTAACAAATTTATTGCCTTCGACCAGCTTTCTTCCAAGTGTCCCTTCAGCCTGGTATCCCACAATAAGAACAGATGTGCCCGGTTTCCAGAGATTATGTCGCAGGTGGTGCTTGATACGGCCGGCATTGCACATTCCTGATCCCGCAATGATCATGCAGGGCCCCTGAACATCATTGAGATGTTTCGACTCCTCGGCCGAAGAGGTGGGCCTGATATATCCCTTATCACGCTCCATTTCACCACTGCTGATGAAATCTTTCATTTCGTCATCGAACAACTCAGGATGGCTCATGTATATACGGGTCGCCTCAATAGCCATCGGGCTGTCGACATATATCGGGAAACGTGGCAGACCTCCCAGTCTGAAGGCCTGTTCAATGTAATAAATGAGATCCTGAGTACGGCCGATCGCAAAAGAGGGTACCAGGATTTTTCCTCTTGAATGCAACGCGTTTTTAATGATTCCGATCGCTTCATCAATGGTCTCCTGCAGGGGTTTGTGGTCACGGTCTCCATAGGTCGATTCCATAATGACCATATCTGCCTCTTTAAATGGTTCCGAATCCCTCACGATGGGCATTCCATGTGCCCCGAGATCACCTGAGAAGATAACGGATTTCTTCCCGTTTTTATCCTTAACCGTTAGTTTAAGGCTCCCGGATCCAAGAATATGTCCGGCTTCATCTACGATTATCTCCATTCCCGGCGCAACAGGAAATGGCTCATGGTAGGTGAGTGGTTTCATCTGCCCGATTGCTCCTTCAACATCGGCCTCATCAAATAACATTTCTAACTCGTCTTTTCCCTTTCGGACCCGCATGCGGTTGCGTTTTTCGAGGTCGCTGGTTTGAACCTTCAGCGAGTCACGCAAAACAAGCGCTGAAAGATCGAGGGTAGCGGGGGTGCCGAAAATCGGGCCGCGGTATCCTTCACGGACTGCAAGTGGCAGCCGTCCGCAATGATCAAGGTGCGCGTGTGTCAGAACAATAGCATCAAGTAAATTGTAATTGACCGGTGGTGCGTTTTTATTGAGGGCTTCAGCATCTTTTCCACCCTGGAACATCCCGCAGTCGATCAGGATGCGCGCATCAGCCGACTCGCAATAATAGGCAGTTCCGGTTACCCCGCCTGCAGCGCCAAAAAAAGTGATCTTCATGACTTCCTGGTTATACGTTATGTAGCAAAGGTAGGGATAATTTGTCCTGTTTCACAACCCTCGGCAGAAATCAGGGCAATCGTGCGCTTTGGCTTTTAATTCTATATTTGCACAAAATCTTCTTACCAAAACTAAAAATGAAAGCTGAAGCTGATGGCGAATTTATCAGAATAGGTAATGGCTTTATCAAACACTGCGACATCAGGCCTCAATCGCCGGGGTTCGATTTTATCACGATGATTTGTTAAGTGGGGGGAGATCAATCATTATACCGTCGAATTCTAATTTTGCCATCCTATGCAACTAGACCAAACCCCACCAAACCTGGTTGATACGATAAGAATGGCAAGCAGGTCGCACAGCACGAACCCCGCCATCATTTCTTTGCATGGAACTCCCTTAACCTATGAAAGATTGTGGGATCAGGTTGACCGGCTTTCTGCATGGCTCAGGCTAGCAGGGATCGGCCGGGAAGAGGCGGTGGCCGTGGTCATGTCGGAAGGCCCTGAGACATTTCCCGTTTTTCTGGCTGTCGCTGCGGTGGCTGTCTACACCCCCTTGAATATACGGTTAACTTCTGCTGAACTCATTGAACACATCAGAAGGCTTAGCGTACGTCTGATGATCACACAGGATAAGGATGCCGATTGGATATCAGAATGTGCCTTGGAAACAGGGGTTGCAGTGCTGTGTGTGCATTCTTCGGCAAATGCAGACGATGGTATCTCTTTTTACTCCCCAATCCTAACACTCAGTACCCGGATCAAACGGCTTTACGCTCCGGGTACCGGTGTGCTCCTGTTCACATCAGCCACCACAGGCCATTCGAAACTTGTTCCGCTCAGCCATTGTCAGATCATTCGCATGGTGGAAAGCATGAGGAGAGTCCTCCCTGAAGCCGATACAGGAAGGGTGTTGATCATAACGCCCCATTACCACCTGCACTGTTTGCTATCAGCGCTGATCCAGTTTTTTTCGGGTGGCTGTATCATTGCCACAAATGGTCTTGATGTGGCAAACTTCGAACGGTGGATGACTGATTTTCGGCCCACTAATTTCACCGCTAATCCTACTCTTTTCCGCGCAATCCTGTCGCAAATTGACGATGGAAGGGGAAAGGGGATATTCAGCTCGCTCCGGTTTGTTACAAGCGCAGGTTCCTTAATGCCCGATGCTTTGGTTGATGATTTGGAAGATCGGTTTGGGGTTCCGGTGATCAACGGGTATGGTTTGACAGAAGCCGGCCGGGTAACAATGTCTCCTTTGAAGAAAGAGTTACGTCATTCGGGCTCAGTGGGGATGTGCTATATAAATGGAGTGGCCGTTATGGATGAAGAGGGTAGAGTGGTTGATCCTTACGTTTGCGGGGAAATTGTTTTAAAAGGCGACACGGTTATTGATGCATACATCGATGAGCCGGAGGCGAATATCTCCGCCTTCAGGCATGGATGGTTCCATACGGGAGACCTTGGATACCTGGACCCGGAACGGCACCTTTACCTTGTTGGCCGGCTCAAAGAGATCATTAACCGTGGCGCTGAAAAGATTCTGCCTTATGAAGTGGAAGATGTTCTGTCACAACATCCTTTGGTGAAAGAAGCAGCTGTCTTCGGTTATGCCCATCCCACCTTAGGCGAGGACGTGGGCGCCTGTTTGGTCCTAAAAGCGCCGGTAAGCGCTGAGGGTATCCGTTCTTTTGCGGCAGGGAAACTGGCTCCCTTTAAAATTCCGCGGTTCATTCTTTTCGTCGATGAAATACCCAAAGGGCAAACAGGGAAACCATTAAGAGCGAATCTGGCTGCTAAATTCGGACTTTCTGTTCCTCCGGGGAAAGAGGATGGAGTTCGGAAAGCATGCAATCCGGTCGAAAGCGGAATCATCGCCATCTGGGAAGATATCCTTAATACATCGGGCATTGGCCGGAATCAGGATTTTTTTACAGCAGGAGGGGATTCACTCCTGGCCACGGTCATGCTTACCAGGATATTCGAAGAATGGGGCTGCGACATCAGTCCTGAATCCCTGATAACCGATGGCTCGGTTTCCGGAATTGCCAATCAGATCCTGCAATTCCAAAAGAAAAATCCCGCCGGAACAAACTATGAAATGGGAGGAAGCATTTTAAAGCTTAACCGGGGGAATATAGATGTGCCATTGTTTCTTATGTCGTTGAATGATGGAAATTTATTGATATACAGGGATTTGATAAGAGAAATCGGCAATACTGCACAGGTCTTCGGAGTTCGGGTTGACATTTTTGAACAGCTCACAAATGAAAGGATGGAGCGATTTGCATGTGAAACACGGGACAAGATCCTGAGGATACAACCTGCCGGACCCTATTATTTCGCCGGATATTCTGCCGGCGGACAATTCGCCTATGCGGTCGCCCGCCAGTTTTCAGGGGCAGGACTTGAAGTGGGAGGATTGATACTGATAGATACTTTTTCGCTGAAACACTTTACCGACCGGTGGAAAGTATGGAGAAGAAAGGCGGAATATCATAAAGCCATTTTGCAGCCAATGGTTTTTCCTGAAAAAATGAAGTACATCACTTTGAAATTAAGTAAATTCTCACACAAGATGGGGGTGAGGGTGTTTCACCTGAAACCAAAAAGCATGTCATCACATTCCCATGATACAATTAAGGAAAGGACTGAGGGGTCGGAAAACAGTCAGCCTTATGGGAAAAAACCGAACATGGTCATTCCATCGGTGCGGGATGAGATAACCTGGGATTTACACCTCAAGCCTTGCGGGATAAGAACTTTATTGCTATGGTGCAACAAGGATAGAAACAACGAGAGGCGGGCAGCAATGCTGCGAAAGTGGAAACATTTGCTTGCAGGGAAACTCGAAATAAGGGAAATGCCGGGGTCGCACAGCACGATAATCAATGCCCCGCAAGTGGCGGAAACCGCAAAGGAAACCCTGGAATTTATGTGTGTTTACTCCAAAACAAGGAAGCATGAATGAATACCAGATGCTGATCAATGGATCCTCTGCCGGATCGCTTGCCGGTAAGATAGTCGTCTCATGGAACCCGGCTAACGGTGAACCGGCCGGCAGGTACCATTACGGTGGGACCGGGGAAGCGGAGATGGCTGTTCAAGCCGCAAGAACGGCCTTCGACTCAGGTCCCTGGCCCCGGCTTACTCCTGCTGAAAGAGCTGTTTACCTGAGCCGTCTGGCTGATCTGCTTCAATCTCACATCACATTGTTGTCAGCAATTGAAACAGCCGATTCAGGGGGACTCAGGAACCGGACTGCCTTCGATGTAATGCAGGGAGCAAGGTTTATCAGGCGGATGGCTGGATATTCTGCCCATCGTTTTGAGTGGAAAAAAGAGTTGCCTAAAGGATCGGCGATGAATCCTTCAATCAATTACCAGGTTCGGGAGCCAATCGGGGTTTGTGTCGGCATTATTCCCTGGAATTTTCCATTGCTAATGGCGCTATGGAAAATAGCCATGGCTATCGTTACCGGGAATACTATTGTTCTGAAACCATCCCCTGAAACTCCGCTGTCGGCTTTACTGTTGGGACAGATCATTATCAAAAGCGGACTGCCGCCCGGGGTGGTCAACATTGTTACCGGCGAAGGGAAAGAGGTGGGAGAATATCTTGTGCAGCATCCGCTTGTCGACAGAATAGCCTTTACAGGCAGTTTCGCCGTAGGCAAACGCATCCTCGAAATGAGTTCGGTGACGATGAAGAGGGTTTCCCTGGAATTAGGCGGGAAAAGCGCGAATATTATCCTTGGCGATGCAGATATGGACATGGCTATCGATGGTGCCATGTTCGCTGCTTTTCTGCACTCCGGACAGGTCTGCGAATCCGGGTCGCGACTGCTGATCCCCGCGGAAAAGGCGGATGCCATACTTGGGGAGCTTAATGCCAGGATACGAAAGATCCGGATCGGGAACCCGGCTGATCCCCTCACCCAGATGGGTCCTCTGATCAGCAAGCAGCATCTCGCGCGGGTAAATGGTTATGTTGAACAGGCTGTGGAGAACGGAGCAGTCGTGCTGACCGGTGGCAAAAGAAGGAAGCCGGCGGGCTTTGAATCGGGTTTCTATTATGAACCAACTGTTTTGGATGGAGTCCACACGGGAATGCGAGTCTTTCACGAAGAAATTTTTGGCCCCGTGCTGACGATTACCACCTTTGAAAACGAACAGGAGGCTGTCATACTTGCCAATAATTCATCCTATGGCTTGGCTGCCGGCATTTGGAGCCGCAACATTGGCAGGGCCAAAGAACTTGCTGCACAGCTGAAAGCAGGAACGGTATGGATCAATGACTGGCATATGTTTCATGACTTCGGACCTTTCGGAGGATACCGCCGGAGCGGCCTCGGACGGGAACTGGGACAGGAAGGGCTCGAATCGTATACAGAGGTCAAACACCTTCACATCGGTATTGAATGGGATGCAAATGCCCGTCCGGGGCATCGTGTTTTTCACGACCGCGATCCTGCTGCCGGGTATGAACAGATTCTTCCAACCCGGGTTATTTCAGGTCCCGGTTCTGTTTCCCGGCTTGCCGGCGAAATGAAGTTTTCCACCCGGATATTCCTGATAACTGACCAGGGCGTGTCTGCCACCAAAATCATTGGCCGAATCCGCGACATCATCGGGGAATATGTTGTTGCCGTCTTTGATGAGATTCCCCAGGATTCAGGTATTGAAATTGTGAACAAGGCAGTTGACATGGGTCGCAGAATCGGCATAAATACGATACTGAGCGTTGGAGGAGGCAGTGTGATAGATACCGGCAAGGCCATCGCCGCAGCTTTGGGCATGGGATCCTCTGCAGAGGAACTCATTGGAGTCAATAATATGGAAGGTAAGAGTGTAAGGCACATTGCAGTGCCAACAACAGCAGGTTCGGGCAGCGAAGTCACCAATGTCGCAGTTCTGAAAAATGAATTTCTGGGCATCAAATCTTACATTTTAGATGATGCTGTTTTTCCTGAACTTGCGATTCTGGATCCGGAATTGTGCTTTTCGTTGCCACCTCTTTTAACGGCAGCAACCGGGTTTGATGCTTTGTGCCATGCCATCGAAGCAGTGATGAGCCGCAGATCAAACCCGCATTCGGATGCTCTTGCCTTGCAGGCCATTACGCTGATCTGCCGGAATCTTGAGCATGCGGTGAATAACGGAAATGACCCGGCATCCCGGGCTGCCCTCCTCAATGCAGCCAATCTTGCAGGTATGGCGATCGTGAATGCACGGGTCGGGCTGGTGCATGCCATGAGCCATGCATTGAGCGCTTTGCACGGCATTGCGCATGGGGTTGCCAATGGCATACTGCTGCCATATGTCATCCGGTGGAATGCATCCCCGGAGGTCTCGCTTCGTTTTGTACGGATTGCGGTGGCCATGGATTTACCGGATCGCACCGATACAACAATCCGGCAGGCAGAAAAGGTGGCATTGGCAGTAACAAGCTTACTGCAGCGCTGTTCCCACCCCGTCAGCCTTGGTAAAGTCGGCCTGTCTGCCGGTGACCTTGATGCGTGCGCACGCACGGCCATTACCGATCTGGCGATCTTGTCTAACATTCGGCAGGTGAACTCTGCAAACGAGATCCTGGCAATCTACCAGGCCGCTTTATGATGACCAGACAGGCAAAAGGCAACGATGGCAAGAATGTTCCATTCAGCCCATATCAACTGAAACTATTGTTTTTCCTGAGTGCGGCCACCTTTTTTGATGGCTATGATTTTATGGGGATCATACAGCTTCTCCCGAATATCCGCGCTGATTTCGGTATCAGCAAAGAGCAAGGCGGAATGCTGATTTCATTCATCAACCTCGGCACGGTTACAGCCTATTTTATGCTCCGGGCCACGGATAAGCTCGGCCGGAAAAAAATTCTGAGGGTCACGATCCTGGGATACACCCTGGCCACTTTTGCCAGCGGATTCGCTCCGGAAATTATTAGTTTCGCCATATGTCAGTTTGTTGCCAGGATGTTCGTGATTGCTGAGTGTTCCATTGCCATGGTTTATGGGGCTGAGGAGTTCCCGGCTGAACGGCGGGGGCTCGTTATGGGGATCATACAAGGAAGCCTGAGCCTGGGTATGATCTTTTGCGCCGCTATCGTGCCGGTTCTGATAAAGACAGGGCCCGGATGGAGAAGCATTTACTTTGTGGGGATCCTTCCCTTGCTTCTCTTAGCCTTTTTCCGCCGGACACTACAGGAAACAAAACGGTTTTCAGCAGAATCCGGCATAGAGCCAAACCGACAATCCTTTCTGCATATATGGAAAACCCCTTACCGCAGGCGGCTTCTCATTATGGGTCTTGTTTGGTGCGGTACTTATTTCTGCACACAGAGCGCCGTGACCTTCTGGAAGGAATTTGCCCTAACCGAACGCTCCTTCACCGATGCACAGGTTGGGATCGGGATAAGCCTTGCTTCCTTGCTTTCGTTACCCCTGGTGTTTTACACCGGCAAGTTCCTCGACCGGGCCGGAAGAAGACGGGGGGCATTGTTCATTTTCGGTCTGGAAATCGCAGCGGTCATCTGCAGCTACTCTTTGCACGGGTTCTGGCCTCTCACCATAGCCCTGATCGGAGGAATATTCGGAGCCAGCGCTGCCATGATCGTGCTGAATACCTATACCACCGAACTTTTTCCCACCTTGTTGAGGGGAAACGCCTATGCCTGGGCAAACAGTATTATCGGAAGAACAGGATTTGTCCTGTCTCCACTGATCGTCGGCGCCCTTGCTGAACAATACGGATGGGGTTTTTCGGTCCAGCTAACCATCGCGGGTCCAATCATCGCTCTGGTACTGATTTTGCTTTTCCTGCCCGAAACCAAAACCAAAGAACTCGAGATCACCTCAAACGTGAATGAGAAAGGCAGGGAGAAACTATTTGTCGGGTTGACTGGTTTGTGATCTGCTTGCAGTGCGGGTAAGAATTTGCAGCAATTCATCAGAAACATCACCTTATGCGCTACATTGTAAATATTAAACCCCCGGCAGCTATGAGCTGCCGGGGGTTCCTGCTCTTGTCTGTTGGATTTGAAGCGTTCTCATGCATCAAGGCCGGGAAATCTTGTCATTTCTGTATTTCATCATTTGTGGAAGTGAGTAACCAATTTCGTATTTTTGTTTGTGAGAGTCAAATTAATTCTTAAATCAATGAAAACTATCAAACTTTTTATTTTAATTTTTATGCTATCGTATTTAAGCGGTCAGGCACAGATTAACCTTGTCGGTGCGAGTATAAACGCAGGCACCGGCCAAATTGACATTTTAAAATGGAAGGCATTTGATTCTGTTTCGGTGACGCCCTACCCAACCTCGTTCGTAGGATATTATATGGCATCTTCATTATTCGATGCCTATAGAAGCAACTATTACCTGACAGGCATTACTCCTGATTCAAGCGCGTTGCTTTCGTTCAATACCGTTTCTAATATATCAAGCCTGCATCCGTTCAATTCGTATTCCAATATATCAGAAATCGACATGAGTACAGGGAATATCTATACCCTCAGATCAGATTCGATTGGGTACATCAGTGTGAATGAATACGACATCAGCACAGGAACGGATAGTTTGATGGGAATGATCAGCGAACCAGGGTTGTATGGCATCGTTGTCGATGCCATTGGATTCGATGCCAACCACGGAATCATATATTATGTCGGGTATGATGGCAGTTCAGCATATTGTCTGTTTAGTATTCCGGTTAGAAACCCTGTGTTTTCATGGGCAAAGAAAACACTTGTCACCACTGCTTCCGGCAACAACTTTTCCAGTGTGAATTATGACAATGTCAACAATATTCTGTACGCATCCAATGCCGAATTTGATTCAGCCAACAATTATACCGGCAACAGGGTGGTTGAAATTGATTGTATAACCGGGGAGGTAATTTCCAGGGGCTTGCTGTACGGATTCCCATACTTCCTCGGGGGATCGTCATCCTTCGACCAGAATTCAGGCAGCTTATTACTGGTTGGTTTTGACACCAATTTTGTTGAACGGATGATCGTTTTCAACACCTACACCAACACCTACGAAACAGGTTATGTTCCCGGATCTGTTTCGGAAATTGTGTGTGATAATTACTCTTTTGCACAAAGTGCATATGGAACTGTGTCAATTGATGAAAAGGATCCAACAGAGGTGTCAATCTTTCCCAACCCGGCGACAAGCAAATTTACACTGAAGATGAACAGATCTGCGGACAAATTTTCCTTAAAAATAAACAATATGAATGGCAGGGAATGCTTCTCCGGGGAAATTCACCACCCGGAAACTGAAATCTCGACTGAATTTCTGCAGAAAGGGGTTTATTTTATTACATTACAGAATAATAAGGTCTTGCAAACCCGCAAGTTGATAATTCAGTAATTTTGGGATGTTTGGCGCCGGCAACAGGTTTATTTTCGCGATACTGGCTGCAAGTTCTTCCTACATTGCGGTGCCTGCAGCAATGCGGCTGGCAGCGCCCAAGGCCGACCCCGGCCTGTATATCCCGATGGCCATCGGCGTGACCTTTCCTTTTAACATTACCCTGGGAATGCCGGTTTACTTTTTCATAGCGAACAATTTTTAAACAAGAAAATACAACCACCATAGATTCAGGATGAAAGTATGGCAAATCAATTTTTATTAAGCACCTTTTTCCAGTTTTTTACCGATCCGGTACATTTGATACAATACGGCGGAATCATCCTTTTACTGGTTATCATTTACCTGGAGACCGGATTTTTCCTGGGATTGGTCCTTCCGGGAGGTGATTACCTGCTTTTCACTGCCGGATTGCTTTGTGGTACGCATTACCTTGATGTTTCTTTGTTATTTTTGGTTTCAACAATGATTTTAGCTGCTGTGATGGGCGATTTTACGGGTTATGCCAAAGGAAAATGGCTCGGGGCCAAACTCTTCAACAAACCGGATGCACGGATATTTAAAAGGTCATACCTTGAGAGCAGCAAGGGTTTCTATGAAAAGTATGGCATTTGGGCATTTATCGCAGGCAGGTTTATGCCGGTTATCAGGACGATGATCCCGATGCTGGCAGGGGCATCCGGAATTCCGTTGGTCAGGTTCAGTTTCCTGAATGTAACCGGAGCAGTCGTGTGGATTGGCACGCTCACGCCACTTGGCTATTTCCTTGGGGAAGCTTATCCTCAACTGATCAACTACAGCATTTATATCCTCATTGGCATGATTTTGCTTGCCTCGTTATCAATGCTGAAGGTCATCAACCCGTTTAAAAAAAACATAAAATGCAGATGGAAAAAATCCAGGAAAAAACAAGTCAAATAGTTAATTCAGGCCTGTTCAGGTATTTTATCCTGGCAGTAATCCTGTTGTCAGGGGTGATCGTCGGGATTGAGACCTACCCTGAATTTCATGCACGGTTCGCCCATTCATTACACCTGATCGATCAGACCATCATCTATATCTTTCTGGTCGAGATCATTTTAAAATTGCTTGCCAACGGTAGAAGGCCATGGGATTATTTCATGGATCCCTGGAATGTTTTCGACTTCATCATCGTGGCTGTATGCTTCATCCCCCATATTGACACGCATTATGTAATGGTTCTCCGGCTGGCGCGGATCCTCAGGGTGTTCAGGGTCATTTCGATCTTTCCCAAGCTTCAGTTGCTTGTGAATGCACTTCTTAAAAGTATTCCTTCAATGGGATATGTGGTGGTACTGCTTTTTCTTGTTTTCTATATTTATGCCGTAGTTGGCAGTTTCTTATTTGCGAATACCGATCCGGCTCATTTCGGGTCGCTGCATACATCCATGATAACCCTGTTCAAAGTGCTGACACTCGAAGGATGGACCGACATTATGAACATCCAGCTATACGGAACTGCCGATCCCGCTGCAGAATATACCATGAAGCCTGTCTCGTACGGATCCGTGTTCTATTTTGTGTCATTCATTCTGCTCGGAGCCATGATCATCATGAACCTGTTTATCGGCGTGATCATGAACAGCATGCAGGAGAGCCACAATGATCTTCAAAAGGTGCTGATGAGAAAGCACAAGCCGGAGCCTGGCACTCAAACTTTGTTGAAGGACCTTGAAGAGAAGATTGACGGGCTGAAAAATGACATTCAAAAACTAAATGAAATTCTGAAAAAATAACGATATGGATAACACAATTCTACTTTGGGTCGGATTCAATTTGTTTGTAATCCTGATGCTGGCGATCGACCTTGGCCTGTTTCACAGGAAAGCACATGAAGTAAAATTCAGGGAAGCCATCGCCTGGAGTGCGGTATGGATTGCTCTTGCACTTGTTTTCAATGCAGGGGTATGGTATTATTCCGGAGAAGTGAGGGCGATCGAGTTCTTAACCGGCTATATTATTGAGAAATCGCTCAGCGTTGACAATATTTTCGTTTTTGTG
>CAISJJ010000233.1 GCA_903885595.1 uncultured Bacteroidales bacterium | reverse complement strand
TCACCATAATCAAGCCTGAGAACAAATGCTCCTGTTGCCTCATCACCCTGTTGCCCTGTTGCCCCTTTTCCTTGTATTCCAGCCACTCCTGTATATAAGGCGTTATCAACTTTTTTCAATTTGAAAGTTACATTGAGAATGATAACCTTTCCTTTAAGCGCCCTTTTAAAAATGCTGTCCCGATAACCAAATTGACACTCTTCATTGGTTAACCGTCGCTGTTTCCCTGAATCGATTTCAGCCACCCGCACTGATTCTATAACATCTTTTACTTCTACCCCATAGGCTCCTATATTCTGAATCGGAGCTGCTCCCACTTTTCCGGGTATCATTGAAAGATTTTCCAGTCCGGCCCATCCACGATCAACACAATATTGAACAAATTCATCCCAGTTTTCGCCCGCTTCGGCTGTGACAAGCACCTGCAGATCATCCTCTTCCCTGATCTCAATGCCCTTCGAATTAATCTTGATGACAATCCCGGCAAAATCGTTGGTAAACAAAATATTACTGCCCCCTCCAAGGAACAGGATCGGCATATGGATCATGTGGCGATAATTGAGAAGCGTTAAAACCTCTGAATGGGTCTTCGCTTCAACAAAATACTTTGCCTCAACCTCCATCCCAAAGGTATGGTGGGCTTTAAGAGAAACCTTTTGGTCTAAGTGCATGGCTTTGTGAAAGGTCAAAATTAAACGAATTCCCTGAAGGTTCGGTGGAAAAAACTAATTTTGTGATCCTGAAATGCAAATCGTATATCGTATATCGTATATCGTATATCGTAATTCGTAATTCGTATATCGTAATTCATAAGCCCCTTGCCTACCGCCCTTGTATCCGTCACCAACGACCTTACCACCGATCAACGGGTCGACCGCACCTGTCAGGCACTGGTAAAGGCAGGTTACGAGGTTTTGCTGATCGGGCGCAGGCAGAGAAACAGTCTGACGTTGAAACCCCGCCCCTACCGGATGCACCGGATGAGACTTCTTTTTGATAAGGGTCCGCTTTTTTATGCTGAATTTAATATAACCCTCTTTTTTTACCTGCTTTTTCACAAATTCGATCTGCTCGTCTCAAACGACCTTGATACCCTCCCGGCAAACTACTTTGTCAACCTTATTACACATCCGGTGAGCCATCTGCGGTATCGGTCATCCTTTCCAAAACGCCGATCCGATCATTCACACATGAAAGAGACTCACCAACCTGATTCTGGATCCCAAATCCCAAAATTGAATGGAGAGGTGGTGAAACCGCGAAATGTGAAGCATTGTTGCCGTCACCTGCACGACTGCCATGAATATTACCGGGGAGTGCCCGAACTTGTTGGTCGCCAATCGGTGAGCCGCATCTGGCAGTGGATTGAAGACCGGATTTTTCCCAGCCTTGAACATGTTATTGCAGTGAATCAATCGATAGCTGGTTTATATGCTGAAGAGTATGGCAATCACATCGGTGTAGTGCGAAATGTGCCCTTAAGAAAATCATTGGCCGGCGCTGTGAGCAAATCGACCTTCCACATCGGGGATGATCAGAAAATAATCCTCTATCAGGGCGCTGTGAATATTGACCGGGGTCTCGAGGAAGCTATTCTTGCAATGAAACACATTGAAAGCGATGCACTCCTGCTGATTGCCGGGATAGGTGATATTTTCGAGTCGTTGAGAAAATTTACAGAGGAGAACAGACTGTCTGAGAAGGTAAAATTCCTTGGACAGGTTCCTTTCCAGGAGTTACATCCCCTCACCCAGTTGGCCGATATAGGCCTTTCAATAGAGAAAGATGTCAGCCTCAATTATCACTATTGCCTGCCAAATAAATTTCTCGATTATATCCAGGCCAATGTTCCGGTGCTTGTTTCCCCCTTCCCTGAAATGAAATCCATCGTTGACGAATACAAGATCGGTGAATTTATTGAAAATCATGAGCCGGAATCTCTTGCACGAAAATTTGATTCCATGTTACAAAACCCGGAGAAACTGGCTTTTTATAAGCACAACCTGCTGAAAGCCGCCGGGGAACTCTGCTGGGAGAACGAAGAAAAAAATTTACTTTTGGTCATTGATAAGATGAGGGGAGTTCGTAATTTTTAATTTATACTTTTTAATTATCCGGTGACCTTAATCAGCCTTCATATCGTTTCTTTCGACATTCCTTTTCCAGCCAATTATGGCGGGGTGATAGATGTTTTTTATAAAATCAGGGCATTACACCATGCGGGGGTCAGAATTCAGTTGCATTGTTTTGAATACGATCGTAAACGTGCCCCGGAACTGGAAAATTTTTGTACTTCTGTCCATTATTATCTCCGTGAAACAGGAATGAGAGCCAATGTCAGCTATAGACCCTACATTGTCGCCAGCCGGATGGCGCCTGAACTTATAAAAAACCTGCTGAAAGACCAGAATCCTATCCTTTTCGAAGGGATCCACACTTGCGGGTTCATGTCAGATGCAAGACTAACGGGACGTTTCATGATCTATCGTGAAAGCAATATTGAACATCACTATTATTATCACCTTTTTAAAGCGGAAAAAAACCCGGGAAAAAAAATATTTTTTCTGGCCGAAAGCATCCGTCTTCTTCATTTTCAGAAAATGCTGCGCCATGCCTCGCTGATGCTCACTGTATCGCAGGATGACACACAATACCTCTCATCTGCATTCCCTGAAAACCGAGTGTTGTTCCTTCCCAGTTTCCACAACAATGACGAGGTGAGCATAAAGCCTGGCCGGGGAGCCTATGCACTCTACCAGGGGAAGTTATCTGTACCGGAGAACAGTGTGGCGGCTGAATTCCTGATCAATGAGGTTTGGGAGGATTCATTTCCTGAACTGGTTATTGCCGGACTTAACCCACCAGCATGGCTTACCCGGCTGGGCGCCGAAAGAACAAACATCAGATTTGTACATAATCCATCGGATGACCAAATGATCAGCTTAATACAGGAAGCACATTTAAACATCATGGTCACCTTTCAGCCAACCGGTCTCAAATTGAAACTGCTCAATGCACTTTTTTGCGGTCGTTTCTGTCTTGTCAACCCCCAGATGGTCGCAGGAACATCTCTCGATGAGCTTTGTCATCTTGCATCAGACCCTGCAGGATTCAAAGAAAAAATCTCCTTTCTTTTTAACAAGGATTTTGAGGAAGCGCTCATCAAACAAAGGTCATTGATTCTGATGAAACACTATTCAAACCAAATTAATTGCAAATTGCTTTTAGAGATATTAACTTTGTGTTGATGTTTAACGTACCTTTAAACGTTCAAAGTCGCCTTATATGAAAAAAATTCTCGTCCCCGTTGATTTCTCAAGTCACACTGACATCACATGCCGTTATGCACTTGAATTTGCCAAGGCTTCCGGCGCTGAACTCAAATTATTCCATACTTATTTCGACCAGATTATCATCGCCGACACCAGCTTCCCCGATACGCTCGATATGAGCACAATCTATAACGAAGAGCTGATGAAAGAGATTTTCAGGCAAGCTGAACATAATATGCAGGAACTGGAGGAGAAAGTAAACCATCTTATTACTAAGGAAAATCTGACCAATATTACAATAACAACCAATGTAACAGGTGGGGAACTCGAACACGAACTAAAGGGGATCTGCAGTGAATTCCATCCCGATCTTGTGGTAATGGGGACAACAGGTAAAGGCAACAACATCAACGTTTGGGGCAAAGTTTCAACTTTCATTATCGATCATGCAAAGGTTCCTGTAATCACAGTGCCTGAAATGAAAAATTTCAGAGGGTTTGAAACCATCATGTTCGCCGCTGATCTTTCAGACGGGAATGCTGGAACGATTTCAGACCTGATTGAGCTGTTTTCCTCATTTAAAATCACCTTGCACGTGGTACATTTCATTATCAAATCAAAACCGTCTGATTCCTATACCAGAATGAAGAAGCTACAAATGAAATTCGGAAAAGAGGAAAAGGAGGGAAGGATTAGCTTCGAAGTATCAGAGGTAGAATCTGATAACCAGAAAACTGTTGATCACTACGTGAAAGATAAAAATGTTGATATGATAGCGTTCCAGCCTCACAAACACAGCCTGCTCTATATGCTTTTCACTAAAAACATTACAAAGAAAAACCTTTTTGCCACCAACATTCCCCTTCTCGCTGTTCCGGCCAGGATATAAATTTCAATTTGCTTTTACCAACTTGTAATTTTCATATTTGTAAATCGACCAATGTTGGTTTTCAAATCCGTTTCCTTTTTTTTGACTAAAATCAAAATTATTTTGAAGCAAATTCATTTTTACTTCACCCAGGCATCGTTGAATATTGGTCCCGAAATTTTTCAGTGCTGTCAGAAAATAGATGGACATATCAAATCCCTGGAATGCAAGCAATGAAGGATCTGATTTATATATATTCTGGTACTGGCGAACAAACTTTTTGACATATAAATTATCATAATCAATTAAATTCGCCGACATTACATGCGTTTTCAGGGTAACCAGGTATTCTGTTTCGAGTCCTTCCATTGCCGGCCAATCCGGGAGCCCCACAACAACAAGGTTATATTCATTGCGTAGTTCATACATTCGCCGTGTCAGATCAATAGTATAGGCCGGATTTTCGGAAAAGCAAATCAGAAAATTATCTTTTTCCTTTGAAAGCCGGCCGATTGCTGCTTCCTGTCCCTCGACAATCTGAACATTCATATTCAGGTCCTGGCACTCCTTCTTTAGTCGCTCAGGCGCATCCTTGTCAGCATACTGACCATTGCGAATAATCAATACCTGCCCACGATAAAATGATTGTGCCATAAAAGCAGCCAGCTGCCCTGCCTGTGTCCTTTTCGAAGGACGAACTTTAAACACATAGGGATTTCCTGTAACCAGGTCACTTCGTTCCGATACCGGATTCACAATATTTATCTCGTTTTTTTCGGCGAAAGCTGCGACCATCTGAAAATTCCTGTGATACAACAAACCAAAAATCAAATCCATCGATTTTAGTTCAGGTTTTTTTAGTAATTGTCTAGTCCTGGCTGTATCCTTATCAACATCATACACATACAGTTTTATCCTGAGTCCCGTCTTTTCCAGGGAATCAAGAGCCAGACGAAATCCCTCGTAAAAAGGGAGGAACTGTAAAGATTTCGAAGTTTCAAAAATGTCGGGGCCGGGATCTTCAGCATTGAGCTGATCTACTTCGCCCAGATAAAGTGGTAACATCAAGGCTACCTGATAAATTGCCTTTTTGGTCGTGGTGTCTTTCCCGCATGGAAGCAACTCAACTTGTACGGTGGAATCAGGTTTGAACAAAGTGTCGGCTGTCGTCACAACTTTTTCATTTGAGGCAACTGATTTTTCCTTTTTAACGACAGGCTTCGTCTCTTTTACAGCAGGCTTCAACCCGGTTGCTGGTATTCTGAGTTTCTGATCAGCCTTCAGTCCCTCTTTAACCTGCGGATTTTCACGGATCAGTTCATCCACATCCACATTGTATGCCTTTGAAATCCTGTATAGAGTCTGTCCTCTTTTAACTGTATGAATATAATACTCCTTTCCCTCAAACACCTCAACAACTTTCGACCGGATTTGTTGCAACTGTTCCTGTGTTGTCTGTGAAATTGCAGAAAAAGAAACCAAAAAAAACACACCTGACAAAAGGAACAACGCAGCTTTTTTCATAATTTTTTGATCCACAGGACCTTTGAAAAAAATAAATTCAAAATTCGATATTCAATATTCAATATTCACTATTCTACTCCCCTCCTACTCCCACTCAATGGTTGCCGGTGGCTTCGAACTGATGTCATACACAACCCTGTTCACACCCTTCACTTTATTGATGATATCATTACTAACCCTCGCCAGGAATTCATAAGGCAGATGAGCCCAATCAGCTGTCATGCCATCGGTAGAAGTAACAGCCCGTAAGGCAATAACATTCTCGTAGGTGCGTTCATCGCCCATCACACCTACCGTTTGAACCGGTAAAAGCACCGCGAAAGCCTGCCATACCGTATGGTATAAATCAAATGCCCATAACCCGGCTATAAAAACATCGTCCACATCCTGTAAAAGTTTCACCTTTTCACGGTCAACATCACTAAGGATCCTCACGGCAAGCCCCGGACCCGGGAAAGGGTGACGGTTCAGAAACTCGGCATCAAGTCCAACTGTACCACCCACTTTCCTGACCTCATCCTTGAAAAGACTGCTGAGTGGTTCAACGATTTTCAGCTTCATGTATTCGGGTAACCCACCTACGTTGTGATGTGATTTGATGGTGGCGGAGGGTCCCTTCACAGAATGTGATTCTATTACGTCAGGATATATTGTTCCCTGGGCCAGCCATTTAATCTCCTGAATTTTATGGGCTTCGGCATCAAAAACATCAATAAAAGTCTTTCCTATGATTTTACGTTTTTTCTCAGGATCTGCAACACCCTTTAGGGCGTCGAGAAAAAGATCACGGGCATCAACCCCTAATACATTTAAGTCCAGTGTTTTATACCGCTCAAGTACTTTGGAAAATTCATTTTTCCTGAGCAATCCATTATCAACAAAAATACAGAACAGGTTCTTTCCAATGGCCTTATGCAACAACATGGCTGCTACCGATGAGTCAACACCGCCTGACAAACCAAGTACTACTTTGTCGTTTCCAAGTTTTTGCTTTAATTCTGCAACAGTGGTCTCAACAAACGATTCGGGGGTCCACGATTGATGACAGCCGCAGACATCCACTACGAAATTCTTCAGCAGGGTCAAACCTTCGGTTGTATGATAAACTTCGGGATGAAATTGTATGCCGTACGTTTGTTCTCCTGCAACCCTGTAACCAGCAAATTGCACCTCGGGAGTACTTGCAATGACCGTAAAATGTTCAGGGGCGCTTAAGATTGTATCGGCATGCGACATCCAAACCTGGGTTCCCAGCGTCATTCCGTGCAGCAGTTCACTGGATTTATTGATAAAGGAAAGATTGGCGCGGCCATATTCACGGATTTTCGATGGAGCTACAACGCCCCCCGACGATTGAGCCAGGTATTGCGCACCATAGCAAACACCAAGGAGAGGGATCGTTCCCCGTATTTGCGTGAGATCGGGAAACGGCGCACCTTCATCACGAACCGAATAGGGACTGCCTGAAAGGATAACCCCTTTGAAACTTTTATCCGGCGAAGGGAATTTATTGAACGGATAAATTTCACAATACACATTCAATTCCCGCACCCGACGTGCAATGAGTTGGGTGTACTGCGACCCAAAATCAAGGATTAGTATGGTTTCTTGCATCTTACAAATATAAAGAAAAAATTATCGGATCAAAGTCGCCTTGTATAGAGACGAATTACCGACGGCATCGGCAACCATCAGTACAAACTGGTTCTTCCCAGGCCTCATATACTCATCAAATGTGTAGGTGAGCAGACGGTTTTTTTCATCATAATCCATCAGGATCCATTTCCCATTGAGGGTTCCCCGGTAAACTTTTATACCGGAAAGATTATCGGAAATCTTGATCTGGATGCTGGATTGTTTTTTAACTTTTTTATTTGAAAAGATATTGATTGGTTTTATTACCGGAGGTTCGGTATCAACTGCCACGGTATAATTTCCAAAATCGCGGATCCGTGCAGTCACCCATCCATTTTCATAGGTTCCTCCCCTGCTGCTGAATTTGTTGCCAGCCTCAACAGCCACTATGACAGCTTTTTCTGCAAGATGGGCCGGCAATGATTCCGCCTTGATCGAAAGAGAGCAATAGGTGTGCAAAGGGATGTATCTGTTCTGAAGATGATGCACATAGGCATAGGACCCATTCACAGGAGGTGTTACCGTATATTCCAGGGGCAGGTCATCATACAGGGCCTCCCCTGGAACATTGAATCTGAGGTTGCTACGTTCAAACTTATTGTCATTTTTATAGGTAAGGAGTTGCGCAGGGATTTTATCCGTAATCAGGCTCCGCTTTAAGTTATTTGCCGGAGGATGGCTTTTTACCCAAAAAACCAGTGCAGATGTATTTCCAAATGCATCACCTACAATATACTGAACCTTATGCAACCTTGTATCATTAAAATAAAAAATTCCATGGTTTTTAACTTCTTTGTAAACACTCAGTTTATTATTGGGCGCCACGTACGACCTCTGGATCTTCCGTTTATTCTGAACAAAGGCAGGATAATCAATCAAACTGTTGACATAACGGGTTTCGGCAAAAGCGAACTGTTCTATATTCTGTGAGAAAATCTTAGTGCCATCTATTGTAAGATCGATGGCATGAACCCCGGTCTTCAGGCTGCCTTCACCATTGTCGGAGGTTTCAACACCGAAGATAATGCCCCCGGAGACCGTAACCGTATCTGAAATTTTCAGGGAGTACCCATTATTGAAGGGTGTAGCAGGAATGAGTACAGCCTGACCAGTACCGTTTACAGTGGCATTTTCGCTAAACGGATAGATCTTCACCCATGAAATTCTCGGACGAATTCCATCCTGTTTTACAAAGCCAAAATCAAGTGGGTCAATAATTTCCTGTGTCTGGGTGTCGCGGATTTCAAAATGAAGATGTGGTCCTCCTGAAGCTCCCGAATTTCCGGAATAGGCAATCAGGTCTCCCTTCTTTACTTTCAGTGTACCGGCAGGGACTTCGACATCGATCGCAAATGATTCCATTTTGTATTGCCGGTTTTTTACCCAGGTAGCAACAGGCCCGGCATATCCCTTTAAGTGCGCATATAAGGATGTATATCCGTTTGGATGTGAAATATACAATGCCTTGCCGAACCCGCCAGGTGCAACATTGATCCTGGAGACATAACCATCGGCAACAGCGTAGATGGGTTTTCCCTGCAAACCACCGGTGCGGATATCAATCCCCGAATGAAAATGATTTCTGCGGATTTCAGCAAATGAACCCGACAATGAAACAGGAAAATCAACCGGGGAACGAAAATAATTAACCGGATAGGTAGCTTGACCCTGCAGGCAAATCATGGGAAGAAAAAACAGCAAAACTGCTGCAATCCG
>CAISJJ010000232.1 GCA_903885595.1 uncultured Bacteroidales bacterium | reverse complement strand
TCAGGGCTGGGCCAACTGGGATCCCCAGAATGCGGCATATCCGGCAACGACAATAACTGTAAATGCTGGTCACATAACAACTAATACTACCTGGACTTCTGGCAATGTTTACAAACTCAACGGATGGGTTTATGTTGACAACGGCGTGACCCTTACCATCCAGCCTGGAACGATCATCCGTGGCGATGCTACTACCCAGGGAGCTCTGATTATTGAGCGCGGAGGAAAACTCAACGCCATTGGAACCGTTACGCAACCCATTGTGTTCACATCGAATAAGGCCGCAGGAAGCCGTGGATATGGCGACTGGGGTGGCATTATTATTTGCGGGTATTCAACAATCAACCAGCCTGGTGGCACTGCTGTTATTGAAGGCGGAGTGGGCGCGGTATATGGTGGCGGCGCCTCCCCAAACAATGCCGACAACTCAGGTACAATGAAATATGTTCGTATCGAATTTCCCGGTATTGCTTTTGCAGCCAATAATGAAATCAACGGACTAACTTTGGGTGGGGTTGGCAGTGGTACAACCATTGATTATATCCAGGCTTCCTATAGTGGAGATGATGCTTATGAGTGGTTTGGCGGAACGGTAAATGCAAAACACCTCATCACGCTTCGTGCATGGGATGATGACTTTGATACTGACAATGGTTTTTCTGGTAAAATCCAGTTTGCTGTTTCCCTGAGGGATCCTAATATTGCTGATGTTTCAGGTTCAAACGGTTTCGAATCAGACAATGATGCAACAGGAAGCAATAATCTGCCTATCACCCATCCCATCTTTTCCAATGTGAGCATTTTCGGGCCTCTGGTGACCTCTTCAACAACCATCAACACAAACTACAAACGTGCGATGCACCTGCGCAGGAATACCACTACCAGTATTTATAATTCTGTGTTCTGTGGTTACCCGGTTGGACTATATATTGATGGAAATAACACGCAGGCAAATGCCATTGCAAACATTCTACAGATTGAGAACTCCTATCTGGCCGGCATGACCACCAACTTTGCAGTACCTTCAGGCCAAACGTGGGATGCTACTGCTGAACAGACCTGGTTTTTAGATGCCAGCCGTCACAATAACACCTTTGTGAATAATACAGACCTGAGCCTTGTAGATCCTTTTAACCTCACAGCGCCTAATTTTCTTCCTGCAAAGACTGTTTACAAGCTCAACGGCTGGATATTTGTAAGGAACAATGCCACGTTGACCATCGACCCGGGTACAATAATCCGTGGCGATAAAAACGCTCAGGGAACCCTGATTATTGAAAAAACCGGAAAATTGATCGCCAATGGTACTGAACTTGAGCCGATCGTATTTACATCGGGCGAAGTTGCAGGTACCCGGAGTTATGGCGATTGGGGAGGTATTATCATGTGCGGACAATCGGTCATTAACCAGACTGGCGGCAGTGCAACTATCGAAGGAGGCGTGGGATCAACCTATGGCGGAACCAATGTTGCTGACAATTCAGGAAGTCTTAAATATCTTCGTATCGAATTCCCGGGTATTGCCTTTGCGGCTAACAACGAGATCAATGGTTTGACCATGGGTGGCGTTGGTTCAGGAACGACCCTTGACTATATCCAGGTTTCCTATTGCGGCGACGACTCATATGAATGGTTTGGCGGAAGTGTGAATGCAAAGCATCTGATCGCATTCAGGGGCTGGGATGATGAATTTGATACTGACAATGGTTTCAGTGGAATGGTTCAGTTTGCAGTTGGCCTGAGAGATCCAAACGTGGCCGATGTTTCCGGATCGAATGGTTTTGAATCAGATAACGATGCGACAGGTTCGGGAAACACACCATTGACTACCCCGGTTTTCAGTAATTTTAGTCTTTTTGGACCGCAACCCACCGTTGGCGCTGCATGCAACAGTAATTTCAAACGGTCGCAGCATCTTCGCCGTAACACAACAATCAAGGTTCACAACTCCATCTTCCTCGGATGGCCGACAGGATTGTATATTGATGGTAACACTACCCAGGCAAATGCCATTGCTAACCTCCTTCAGGAAGAGAATAACTTCCTTGCAGGGATGGTAACAAATTTTGATGTTCCCGCCGGTCAGACCTGGAACCCGGCTGCTGAGCAGGCCTGGTTCATGGATGCTACCCGTCACAACAACACATACACCAATGCTTCTGATCTTCAGATTGTTGATGGTTTCAATCTCACATCTCCCAACTTTTTGCCGCAAACAACTTCTCCGGTTTGGGGCGCATCACGCTGGTCAAGAACCATTTCTGGTGTTGTTACCTATGACAATACTGCGTCCACGGTAATGAACAATGCTTCAGTTTACCTTAAGACCCAGGCTGGTGCTACCGTTGAAACAACCACTACCAACGCTTCAGGTGCCTTCACATTGTTTGCTATCGATGGTGTTTACGTTCTTGATGCCTCTTCTGCAAAAACATGGGGTGGATTAAATCTTCAGGACGTAATTGATGTCCGCAAGAAAATTTCCAATCTCATTACATTCACTGCGATTCAGACTAAGACTGCCGATGTAAATCAGAGTAATAGTGTCAATCTTCAGGATCCGATCGTAATGCGTCAGAAAATTGCCAACGTGAATCCGTTGAACTCATGGAAAATAGCCAATTATGTTTTTGAAACGCCCACCGTTACCGTAAGCGGTTCAAGTGTGGTGCAAAATTTCAAGGCATTGGCTGGCGGTGATGTTAACCGTAGCTGGACACCTCCGGCAAAATAAGGTTTTTTGAAATTAATCGAAAATGTCTGAAACAATAAACAGGCATTGCAAATGTTTCTCGTGGATTTTTACCGGTTTAATCGCGGATTGCCGACAATAATGGTTGACCGAATTTAAGATTTCATGATGAGTGAGTGAAAATCCACGAGAAATTTTATAAATTATAAATGAGAGAAAGATGAAGAAAGTACTGATTACAATTTTTATGATATTGACAATTTCTGCACTGAATGCGCAGATAACATTAACTGTTGGCAGCGCCTTACTGCAAACGCCGGGAACCGACATTCATATTCCTGTTTCGGTGCAGGGGCTGAATGCAGCAACGGGTGGAATTCCGGTTACGGGTATCGAATTGCATATAAAGTATACCAACAGCATCCTGGTTTATGATACCACGGTGAATTTCAATACCATTGTGCCTGCGTCACAATGGTATTATGGCGCCAACGATGTTGAATACAGCGCCAACTGGGTGGAGCCCGGGTTAAATAAGCTCAATATCCCTGATAATACAGTGCTTTTTGAGATTGTTTTTCAATATCTCGGTAATAACACCGACCTTATTTTCGACAGTACGCGTTGTATCCTGCTCGATTCAGCATTCGAGATCATACCAAATGTTCACTATGTTAATGGCAGGGTAACCCCGTCACAGGGATCAGGTGGATCGAGATGGAATGGCACCGGGGAATGGAACTCCGCTGCCAACTGGAGCAATGGTATCCCGGGCGACAGCACCGATGCAATCATTGAAACTGGTAATGTTCATATCCTTTCCAATGCAGTTTGCAAGTCATTCACAATAAACCAGGGAGCTGAAGTAAATCTGCCGCAAGGTTTTTCTTTTACAATAAATAAGGATTATGTAAATAACGGGTTATTCAACCTGTTGTCTGATGCAACTGGTACAGGATCAGTCATTGCGAGGGGCGTTGTTTCAGGACAAGGGACAAATAACTTTGAACGTTATCTTGATTTTTCTTCAGGAGCTGCCCACCTGGTTTCTTCACCGGTAACCTCAGCCTTAGCAGGTGTTTTCGGAACTAATTTAGCTGAGAAATATATTGAAAGTACGGCATCCTGGCAGACATTATTACCTGGCGACAATCTTGTTCCCGGCCTCGGTTATCGGGTTAACGGATCAATTCCGGCTACTTTTACTTTTCAGGGATTTTTCAATACAACTGACATCAACGAATCAAATCTTTCCTACACAACCTCTTTATCCGCTGAAACCCGGGGATTAAACCTGCTTGGAAATCCATTTCCTTCTGCAATTCAATGGGAAAAAGGGGATTGGTCAAGAACAAACCTCGATTACTCCGTGTATGTGTGGAAGGGTTATAAGTATGTTACCTGGAACGGAGTTACCGGCGCCCTTACAGATGGAATCATTCCGGCTATGCAGGGCTTCCTTGTAAGAAGCAATGCTCAGGCAGGAGCGATAACCATTCCTTCCGGTGCACGGATTCACAGCACTGAACCCTATAACAAAGCCACTGAATCGCTGGAAAACCTGATTTCTTTAAAACTTGAGAACACCTCCGGAGATGGTTATTTTGACGAGACTTTTATTCATGTTGTTCCTGGTTCCAGCGCTGGTTACGATGGCGTCAATGACGCCTGGAAATTATTCGGGAATAATTCCCATCCACAGATTTATACAACCGGAACCGATCAAAGTAACCTTTCGATCAACACATTCCCTGATTTTACCTCTGTTCCTGTCGAATTCAAAGTTGGAACAGCAGGATCCTATAAAATTTCATTTGTCAATTTCGAAAGTTTTAATCAAAATCAACCATTATATTTTGAGGATAAAAAAACCGGCAGTGTCATTAACATAAGAAATGGCAATGATTTTGTTTTTTCAACTGATGTGTTGACCGAGCCGGGAAGGTTTATTCTGCATTTCCAGGAGGTTGGATTAAACGATTTTGCGCTGGATCATTTTTCTGTATGGATTGCAGGTAACAGCGTTCATATCGTTCCCGCCACCGGGAGCATGCTCATTGATCAATGTGAGTTGTTCAATTCAATGGGGCAGCTGGTAAGCAGGATTGGCAGGATGGAAACACCGGCTGAATTCTTGATTCAGGATAATCTGCAGGGGTTGTATATTCTCAGGATCAAGACACAGGAAGGATCCTTCACAAAGAAAATCCTGATAAGCAGGATCCCGTAAAGATTTTATGAAGATATAGATTTATTACGATGCCCGAAGGCATATGTACAGTTCAAACAGTATCTACATACTTTGTTAAATGTAAAAATTACAATATGAAAAAAATAAACCTTTTATTGACTTTCTTGCTGCTGACGGTTTTCTCCTTTGGTCAGTTATCCCTGACTGTCCCGACACTCACGGCTACACCCGGAGCAACGATCAGTATCCCGGTCACCCTTTCGGGCGCCGGCAGCTCAGGCACCCCCATCAGTGGCGCTGATATCAGTGTTACTTACGATACAGCAGTTCTTTCTTATGATACGATAATTAATTTTTACGCAGGAATGCCTGCCAGCCAATGGTATTATTCCGGGAATTTCAGTTCGACCTGCAATGCATTTACTGCGTCATCCAACTGGTTACATCCGTCATTGGGAACAATTGCGATTCCTGATGGCACCATTCTTTATGAGATCCGTTTTGTTTATAAGGGAGGAAGCTCACCACTTACTTTTTGTGTTTATGATTTCCTGAATGCAGCTTTTGACATTATTCCCACGACTCCTGTTAACGGAAGTGTCGGCCCGGAGGTTGTTCCATTGCTTTCAGGGCCTGAAAACGTTTGCACAGGGGCAACAGGTAATGTCTACACCACTGATGCCGGACAGTCCAACTACAATTGGAATGTAAACGGCGGAACAATTACTGCCGGCGGGGGCGCTAATTCCAATACTGTTACTGTAACCTGGCCAGCCGCAGGATCAAATAGTGTCAGTGTTTCTTATACAGGTAGTA
>CAISJJ010000231.1 GCA_903885595.1 uncultured Bacteroidales bacterium | reverse complement strand
ATTATTACAGGCGATGCTCAAAACATTCAGAAATGGCATTACCCCCTTGAGGCTATTCGTGAAATCGTGATGAATATGATCGTGCATCGCGACTACCGCTCAGCTTCTGATTCAATTGTTAAGATATTCAGCAATAAAATCGAATTTTATAATCCCGGAAGGTTGCCTGATAATATAACGATTGAAGATCTGCTCTCAAATAATTACAAGTCAACGCCGCGTAATAAGCTCATTGCAGACATTTGTAAGAGCCTTGGCCTGATTGAAAAGTATGGCTCCGGCATCAGGCGGATTGTTGATTGCTTTAAGACTGAAAACCTGCCAATACCTGTGTTTCAAAATATTTCAGATGGTTTTATGGTCACCATTTCGGGAATGGGAATGGATGATGTCGGTAAAGATGTCGGTAAAGATGTCGGTAAAGATGTCGGTAAAGGGTTGAAGGGAAGTATAGCTGTGGTGTTTCAGGCAATACAGTTTAATCCTGAATTAACGATTCCTGAGATAGCAGAGATTACAAACTATACGCGAAGAACGGTCGAAAGAAGCCTCTCACGGTTAAAAGACGTGAATTTGATTGTGCGCGTTGGAGGGAGAAAAGAGGGCAAATGGAAGGTTTTTACACCTAAAATGAATATCGAATATTGATCAACGATTTTTGATTTTTGATTTATAAAAACACATTGAATGAAAACGGCATTACTTATTGTTTGTGTTTCTACGTTGAGTTTGAACATTTCGGCTCAGCAGCCATTGTTCGTGAACCAACCTAAGGATTCGGTGGTGCGGCTTGATCCACAGTTGCAACAGTTCGATTTTGTTCCCGGTGAAATCCTTGTCAAGTATAAGGATGAAGTCCAGGTTGCAAACCTGAAGGTTTCAGGGATTGTGCAAACAGGTTTGGCATCCATCGATACCGTTTTCGCAAGGCACAGAGTTAGCAATGCCGACAGGCTATTCCCGAAAGAACAGCGGCTTAAAAGCAAAATCATGTTGCGAAGTTTCAGCGGCCAGGAATTTGAACAACCCAGTTTGCATAACATTTACAAGCTGACTCTGCCAAACCAATCAAACATGTTCATGGCGATCGAAGAGCTCAAAAAAGACTCCAACATCGTCTATGCTGAACCAAACTATATCCTCTCTATTACCAATGTCAAACCGGTTTCCCCTGTCCTTAGTGAAAAAGATTTAGTAAGCGCCCCATTTTCAAATGTTAACCATTATGAAGCAGAACCCGGCGAAGCTAATTTGTCACTCGTCACTCGTCACTTATCCTTCCCTGCTTTTCCATCTTCTGCCCCTGCAAATTCCCCGCACCCAAAGTCACCGCCCAACGATCCGTTATACTCACAGCAATGGTATATTCCGGCGGTTCATGCTGATGAGGTATGGGATAGCATCCAGGGAAAGGATAGTACGCAGGTAATCTGTATACTCGACACGGGTGTTGATTGGCTGCACCCCGATTTGCAAAATAAAATCTGGTCTAACCCTGGCGAAATCCCAGGAAACGGCATTGATGACGATGGCAACGGATATGTGGATGATGTTCGTGGCTGGGATTTTATCAATAATGACAACAACCCACAGGACGATAACTCGCATGGAACCCACTGTGCAGGAATAGCTGCAGCACAGGCAAACAACAACATTGGTATATGCGGGGTGAGTTGGGGAGCCAGGATCATGCCAATTAAAGTATTCCAGAGTTCAGGCAATGGCAATGCTTCAACAATTGCACAAGGAGTTACCTATGCGGCAAATAATGGCGCCACAGTTCTTTCCATGAGTTTTGGCTCGTATGCCGAGTCGATTACCCTGAAATCGGCCCTGGCCAACGCTTATGCTACGGCAGTACTGGTAGCTGCAGGGGGGAATGATGGGTTGTGTATCGGGCCCGGTTCATGTCCTGACCTCAGGGAGGGATTTCCACTTTACCCTGGCGCTTATTCTTTTGTATTCGGTGTAGTAGCAACCAAGCAAGAGTCTGATTTTATATGTGGTGTGCGGGCTTGTTTTTCCAATTTCGACGATGATGGACCTGTATTCTCCGCGTATTACGATCTTCTGAACTATGAGTTACAAGCGCCGGGAGCAGAGATACTCTCCTGCATCCCGGGTGGAAATTACCGTGTATACAGCGGCACTTCCATGGCCACCCCGCTGGTGGCCGGTGCGATTTCACTTTACGCTACTCTGCGGCCTGAAGAATCGACAGAAATGCTTTTCGGGAATCTGATCAACTCAATGGGCGACCACCTGGATATCGAAGCATCATTAAACGTTGTACCAGTACCTGTGCTGAACATTGTCTCCTATGAGATTGCCGACACGCTGGACGGAGACCATGATGGACGGGTAGATGCCGGAGAGACCATAGAGTTCAGCGTGATGGTTCGCAACACCTGGGGTTTGACCGACAGCGTGATGGTGGGCATTGGTTTTCATGAATTTGAGGATACCACCACGGCCACAATATTAACAAGAGAGACCTTCGTTGGCAGTATTTCAGCATATTCGACCCTGTACAATGAGATCCCGCTGAAAGTTCATTTTGCATCCGGGCTTACCGATGGCCGCAATGTTGTATTTGACCTGAAAACCTGGTATGATCACCATCAGGGTGAAGAGACAAAACAGATCGTAGTCAGTGTTGAGAACGGTATGCAACTAAGCGGTATCATCAGCAGTGACCTCACCCTTTACCCCGAACAACACTACATTGTCACCGATCACCTTGCAATTCCGCAAGGAGTTACATTGACCATTAAACCAGGGACAACCTTGAAAATTGCAGAAGGAAAATCCATAATCGTTGCCGGAACTATGAATGCGCTGGGAACAAAAGATAGCCTGATCACCTTTACTAAGCGTGACCTTGGCGGAAATTGGAAAGGTTTGGAGGTTTGGACATCGGATTCTTCTTTTCATGCAGTCTATTCCATATTTGAACATTCGGGGAATAATGGTAATTACATGTTTTATTGTCCTCTTAATGTTGTTATTGTTAAAAATTGTTATTTCATTGAAAATGATGGATTTGGATTTTTGTTTTCGGAAGGTGCAATCATCGAAAAATCGTGTTTTTACAATAATCTATTTTCTTATGGTGGATTATATAGTGATTCTGATAAAATAAGTTTAAACAATATTATTCAGAATAGAAGTATCTCTGGAGGAGCGATTTATACCCCAACAATTATTTTTAATTACAAAAAGAATAATATTTTTTCAAATATTAATATTCCGCTGAACAAGGAAATAAATATTGTGGAGACTGCCGGTAGTTTTAAAATCATCATCCTTGATTCGATGTACTATGGAACTACAAATGTGGAAAAAATTAATAGTGCGATTATTGATTTTCCAGAATCAGGACAAGGGATATGGTTTGATATCTCGAATAAACTGAACCGTCCTCTGCGTCAGGCACATGGCATTGT
>CAISJJ010000230.1 GCA_903885595.1 uncultured Bacteroidales bacterium | reverse complement strand
GCTGATGGCTTTCACCACAAGATCGTGGTCAAGCCCTGCAACAGGATTCGCTGATGGGTGGAAATTTAACTGAATCTTTTTTTCAAGTACATAGGTTTCAAAACGCGGAACAAGTGTTCGAAGCAGCGATGAAAGATCAACATCTTTCAGGTAAACTTTCATGCTGCCTGACTCGAGTTGAGAATAATCCATAATTGAATTCAGGGTAGTAAGCAACCGCATGCCCGAACGCCTGATGTGACCGACATATGTGCGTAAATCGGGATCATGTACCTGCGATTCCAGGATGTTTGAAAACCCAAGAATGCCATTCATCGGGGTACGGAACTCGTGGCTCATGTTGGCCAGCAGCGTGGTTTTCAGGTGGTTTGATTCTTCGGCTCTTTGTTTCGCAGCAATAAGTTCTTCTTCAGTGCGCTTCCTGATCGCAATCTCAGCAGTAAGGTCGGCCGTTCGGTCTTTCACCAGTTGCTCCAGCCTTGCATTCAAATCACTTAACTCCTGCCGGACCCGCTCCAGCTCGTAATTTTTATGAACGGCATTTTCATAAGTCGACATAAGCAGGTCGAGTATTTGCAGCCGGTCGGAGGTGATGGAATGCAGCTGTCCGCCAAAAAATATTTTCACCTCAAACTGCGATCTTTCATGATCCCGCAGTACGTGGTTCGACCTGATATACTCGACTTGTGATAGAAGGTATTCCTCATCGTAAGGTTTAAGAATGAAATTATCAGCTGAACAATTTAATCCTTCGATAATATTATGCGGATCAGTCAGCGAGGTCAGCAATATCACTGGCATCGACCTGTATTTCTGATCCGATTTGATTTTTGAACACAACTCGTACCCATCCATCCCCGGCATAACGATATCGCTGATTACCATTTCTGCTTCATGGGTTTCAAGATAGTCCATTGCCTCAAAACCGTTGGTTGCAACGGCGACCCTGTTCCCTCTCTTTTCGAGGGAATATTTAAGTGTCTCTGCTTGTGTCGGGCTGTCTTCGACAATCAGAATTGCTTTCCTCTGATGAATAATATTAGTGTCTGTCTGCATAGGTATAAATTTCTGTTTCGTTGAATTTTCGTTTAGCGCTTTTTTTAGAATCACCTCACCGCATTCTGTAAACTTTGTTCAACATATTGCCATTGTTATTTTTTTTCATCTGTTAATTTATTAAGCATTTCAGGAATTTTATTGGGTGAAAGAACATAAGATACCCCTTTTAGTGCGATTGCCGAACCGGGCATTCCATGTACAACCGAAGATTCTTCGTCCTGGGCAATCGTCACAGCCCCATGGTCATGCAAGCGCTTCATCTCCTCGGCCCCGTCCTTTCCCATCCCGGTGAGAAGTACCCCGATTGCTCCTCTGCCATACACTTCAAGCACCGATCTGAATAATTTTCCGACAGATGGCCGGACACCATTTACAGGGTCCTCGTTACTTAGAATGATGTGGTTGTTTATATCAACGCCAAGGTGCATTAAATCGGGGGCGATATAGACATGCCCGGGTAAAATCAGATCCTGGTGCTTTGCAACGTGTAAGGGGAGGGCGATGGCATCACCAAGCCAGTCGGCAAATCCCTGCAGGAAACCACAGGCAATATGCTGAACGATTAGAACGGGCAGGGGGAACCCGGGTTTCAGATTGCTCAGAATAGTCTTGATTACCATTGGTCCACCGGTGGAAGCTCCAATGGCAACCATCTGGAAATCTCCGTTCACCAGTTTTGGCTGGCCTGTTGGGCCTGCCCGGTAATTATGATTTATGGGATCCGTATTATTTACCAGCTTATTTGCCCAGCGTTTTACCACTTTAATTTCCGACATCAGCTTGACCGTTGTTATCAACTCCTTTGCCGAAGATGCAAAATCGGGGTGCCCAAATGCCACCGGCTTGGGCAGGAGCGCAAGTGCGCCAGCTTCCATCGCCTTGAAACTATTGGAATTCTCCGTAGTATCAATGGTACTGCTGACGATGATGATCGGAACAGGCATGGTCTGCATGATCCTTCGGGTAGCTTCAATCCCGTTAAGCAAGGGCATGTGGATATCCATTGTGATCACATCGGGTTTGTGCTTATTTACAAAATCAATGGCTTCCTCCCCATCTTTGGCTATACCAATTATGTTGATTCCAGGATCAGTTTTAAGGATAAAACTAAGTAATTCCTGAAGTACCGGCGAATCCTCAACAATAAGAACTTTGATCATAGGTGGTGCGGTATTAAATAAGCTGACGAATGGCTTCCAATAAATTATTTTGATCAAAACCACTTTTTACGATATAGGCATTGGCGCCAACATCTATGCCTCGCTCGTGATCCTCTTGGGAACTAAGAGAGGTGACCAGAATGGCTGGAATATCTGCAATCTTTTTCTCGGAACGGACTTTAGCGATCAGATCAAATCCACTCATTCGAGGCATATCCACGTCTGAAACCAGGATATCATATCTGCGGGTGCGGAGCTGGGTAAAGGCATCCAGCCCGTCAACCGCAGTATTCACTTCATAACCTGCTCCTTCAAGGATGTTTTTAAGCAGGGTACGGGAAGTTATTGAATCTTCGGCAACGAGTACTGATTGTTTTTTTGAACCAGCCTTACCGGCGCTGATGGAAGAAGTCATGGGCGCAATTTGGTTCCCCGAAGCCCGAATTAGATCATAAACATTAAGGATCGGGACTATGTTGCCGGAACCCTGCAAGGTAACGGCAGAGATGTATTCTACCCTGGGCAGATGTTTTCCCAATGATTTAACCAATACCTCCTGCCCGCCAATAACTTCATCAACAATGAAGGCAATGCGGTTTCCCGCATGAGAAACCACCACAAGATTAAGAAATTCCGATGGTCCGTCATTATCTTTATTGGTTAAGGCAACCTGCAAAAATTCAGACAACCTTACAATCGGAATCGCCTGTTCGTCAAGCCGTATGGTTTCCTTATTAGCAGCTGTTTTCACCTCTTCCTTATTTACCCTGACTACTTTTTCAACCAGAGCGGAAGGAAACACATAGAGTTCATCCCCCAGGCGTACGTAAATGCCGTGGAATGAAGCAAATGCCAAAGGAATAAGTATCCTGAAAGTCGTACTGGAGCCGGGTTTTGTTTCCACTGCCAGGGCGCCACCCAGGTTTTCCACTTTTTCCCGTAAAATAGCCATGCCAAGGCCCCTGCCGGAGATATCTGTCACCTTGGTCATGGTCGTAAAACCCGATCTGAAAATCAGGGCAAGGGTTTGCTTCTCGCTGAGTTTATCTGCCTCCTCCTGGGTTATCAGCCCCATTTTCAGCGCTGCATTACGTACCCTTGCAGCATCGATTCCTGCTCCGTCATCCTGCACCACGATTTCGACATGACTGCTGTCAGGATGGGAAAGGGCGATGGTAATCTTTCCTTGCGGATTTTTATTATTTTTCTTGCGGATGTCTGGGCTTTCAATCCCATGGTCAATCGAATTCCGGATGAGGTGGATCAATGGATCTTTCATCTCCTCCAGAACACGTTTGTCTATTTCAATATCAGCGCCTTCTATCACCAGGTCGGTCAATTTTTCACGATCGCGCGAAAGATCCCGCACAATTTTGGGGAAAGCCTCCAGCAACGAAGAAAAGGGGAGCATCATAACCTTTTTTACATCTTCAAGGAGTCCGTCTGTCATTAGTCCCAGCAAATACTGGTCTTGCCGTGCCGACTGGTACAAGGCAACAACATCACGCTCCAGAGTCTTGCTGAGGTGATCGCTCCAACGGAGAAATTCCAGGATCTGGGCGGAATGTGAACTGCTCCTCCTGGTTTGCCACAGTTCTTCTTTTTTTTCTTTGGAATTTATCAGTTCGCGTTCGCTGATACGGACATGACCCGCGATCCGTGACCATTCCTTTCTCCACTGTTCCAGGTTGTGAAGCAGCGCCTGGATCTCATTAATCCGATCATTCATCGATAACCTGACAGTAATGAGCTCCTCGGATTGCCGTAAAATGGAGTCCAGTTTTTTAATAGGGATCCGGACTGTTTCAGCCGTTCTTATGTTTTCCCTGACAGGTTGTGCCTGATTTTCAGGAAGGGCGACGTCGGGTATGGCATTCATGCTTTTTGAATCAGGAGCAGGTTTAGCTGTATAATGTTCCGGGGCACCAATAAGGCGGGGGGCAGGCAACCTTGATTCTGCAAGCAATATTCCAAGCCTGGAAGATAGTTTTTCAACCTCTTCCCTGATCCGGTCCTTTTCCTGAATTGTATGCGGATTTTCGAGTGTCGCACAAAGCTGGTTCAACCAGTCGATAGACTTGATTAGCAGGTCAAACATATCCTGTTTCAGTTCTACCTCGTTGCGTTTTACCCTGGAAAAAACACTTTCAAGCGACCCGCAGATGAGCTCTATCTCGCGTTGGCCTACTGCACGGGCAGCGCCTTTCAGACTGTGTGCCTCCCTGAATATGGTCTCGATAATTCGATCACCAGTCCCTTTTTCAGGTGACTTCTCCAATTCAAGCAAACCTGCTGAAATCACATGAATATGATCATTAGCCTCGGTCTTGAAAGTCTTGAGCAGTTTTTTAAGGAATTCTTCTTCCGGCATGGTCATATTCGGTCCTTCTCTGTCATAATGTTAAAATTCAATGTATTTCAAACCTTATACTTCTCAACAAGTTCCTTGAGTTTCTTTCCAAGGTCGCTTATACTGCGGGCTGCATCTTCTGCCTGTTTTGTGCCAACCATATTTTGTTCGCTCGCCTGGCGGATGTTCACCATGGCCTGCGCAATCTGGTCCATGCCAACCATTTGCTGCTGGCTCGAAACAGAGATCTGCACAGCAGATTGGGCCGATTCTGTGATGCTTTCTGCAAGCAACCGGATCGATTCTCCGGTCTCCATCGATTGTTTCACCCCGGTTTCAACAGCCCTGGTTCCTGATTCGGTGGCCATCACGGCGGCGCTCATTGCCCGCTGAACGTCACTCAGGATTGCCCGCACCTTTGATGTAGCCTGTTTGGATTGCTCAGCCAGACTTTTTACCTCTTTGGCAACAACTGTAAATCCCTTTCCCTGTTCCCCTGCCTTGGCGGCTTCGATGGCCGCATTGACTGAGAGCAGGTTTGACTGATCGGCTATATCATTTACGGTTGCGATGATTTCCCCGATATCCTGGCTCTGTTCACTGAGTTTGACAATGCTTTCTGCCACTGCCTCTACTTGTTCTCTGATTTTTGACATTACATTTATCGTATCCTCGACAGATTTTTTACCGTTAATGGAAATCTGGGCTGTCTTTTGCGCAGATTCTGAAACAAACTTCGCTTTTTGCGCCGAGACCTGAGCGGTTTGGCTTACCTCTTCGACCGTTGTGGTGGTTTCATTGATTGCTGAGGCTGTTTCTGAAACGCTGGATGCGACCTGCGACGTGGCAGTGAGAATCTCCGTAGTTGAAACCGTAAGAATATTAATGGCCTTGATTATCTCCTGTGTCTGGTTGACAAGATTCTCAGTCCGCTCGTTTATACGCAGTTCGAGTGAAAGATTCAACTCTTTCAATTCTTCATCCAGCCGTTTTTTATCAGTAATATCGCGTGCAGCGGCGAACACGCCGAGCACTTTCCCATCGACACCACGATAAACGGAGGCATTGTAAAGGACATGGGTTTGTCTCCCGGAAATATGCCTGATCGTTAACGGATAATCTATCACTGAGCCTTTTTCAAATACCTGGAGATATCCTGCCCGTGCAGTTTCAGGTTCTGTAAAATAATCGGAAAAGTCGGTGCCTATAAGGTTTTCTTTTGAAACTCCCGTCACCTTGACGGTAGCTTCATTAACATCAGTTATCTTTCCTTCAGGACTGATGGTGACCAGAGGATCGAGATTTGCCTCGATCAGGTTCCGGGCGTATTGTGAAGCAATAATCATCCTGTTGTAATTCCTGTGCACCAAAACTAAAATCCCGACTGCAATAATAACTGCGATAAGACTGAATAGAATATAATAATTAATTTCAGCATTCAGCTTTCTTTGCTGAGCGTCAATGTTATCTTCGAATTGTTTTTTCGATTGTGCAATAATCAAGTCCACCAGGTTGCCCATCTCATTATGTCGCGCCATCTGAACTCCAGACATAATTGCTTTGGCTTCATTGATTTTGCGGGCATTGATCAGGTCATTAATTGTTGACCTGGTATTATTATCCTTGATCAGAATCGCTTTCAGGTCATTTAATTGCATATAAATGCTGCTCTTGATGTTTTTTTCTTCCAACATTGCTGCATCCAGTGTGTTTTCTATCACTCTTGATCCCGCCTCATGTTCCTGAAATAATTTTCTCCTTTGCTCCGGGTCTTCCGTTAACAGAATTTGCATTATTTCAATGCGGCTATGTGCCAGCTCTGTTTTTATCTTGTATATGGGCAGAACCTGGTTAAAAAAACTGTTGTTGAAAGCTGCCTCTGAGTTTAAATTGGCATTGAGCGATGTGATTGTAATCACAATGACTCCGATGAACATAGCGATCAGGATGCCTATTCCAATAAAAGTACCTCCACGTAAGGCTTTGTTACTTATTTGTTTCATGCTTTTTCTCATTTTAATTACAGTTATATTAATTTTTACAACTCATTATTCTTGATTTTCAAATATTTGAGAATTGAGAAATTTCATGGCGTCAATGATTACCATGTGGTCGCCCGTAATCCCTTTCATCCAGTTTGAATGGACTCCAGGTATCGTCAGCAGCGGGGGTTGGATGTCAGCTCTCGGAATATTTTTTACCCCCACAATCACATCGGCCAGGATACCTATCTCCATCTTCTCTGCCTGAAGAATGATCAGCTTGTCTAAATCAGTCAGTCCTGCTTCCGGCAAATTGAATAGTTTTTTAATGTCGACAACCGGAATCACCTCTCCCCGTATATTGGTGAGTCCCAGGATAAAGGGTGGAAGCCCCGGGATTCGCGTCATGGCTTTCAGAGAGAATACTTCCCTAACCTTTGACGATTCAATGCCGTATTTCTCATTGGCCAGAATAAATTCGATCACCTCAAGAAAATCGGCCGCAGCAGGTTCCTTCCTTGTCTCACCAGCCAGTGTTTGTGCCCGTGCATGTAAAATCTTTTTCTTTTCTTCCTTCCCGTAGGTCCAACCCTGTTCGATCTTGTGGCTGGCGATTTTCATCTTTTCGTGAAGGTTCACCCAGTCAAAAGTTCGTTTTTCATGAGGTTGTTTCATGGCTGTCTTTTTTATCATGTTCTTAGTGCAGGACAATAATATTTTTCAGATATTTCATCAGGTGTTCAGCAGTCGTCCCATCCGATTCAGGTACCACCGCCCCGGCCGGTAAGGCTTTAAGGCATTGCATTGCATTTCTATAGCTTTTATAGGATTCTTTGCTCTTTCCTACGGTCGACAACAGGCTGCCCATGGCCAGATGGGCAAGAATAAACCGTGGGTCAAGGTATATGGCACAACGGAGCGAAATAATAGCCTCTTCATAATGTTTCTGTTCCTGAAGGAGGATTGCCTGAAAATAATGAAGTCCCGGATTCATTTTGTCCGATTCGATCGCATTGTCGCACCATGAAAAAGCCAGCTGCAGATTTCCCATGTTTGCATGAACGCGGGCCATCAAGCCGTAAAGTTTTGGATCATCTTTCCCATTTTGAACCGCTTCTTCAAGTATTTTCAAGGCATTTGTATTGAATCCCTTTTTATGAAGGGCTTCCGCACGATCATAAATCCCGGGTTCCGTAATCCTCGATATTTCTTCGGAAACCGGCAATGAAATTTTGGCAGGTATAATGGGAACAGGCCTGATGGCCCCAGCCACATCAGGAGAGAGTCTTTCGTCCACCGGGAGTGGAAACCGGGTCCATCGCCCTGGTTCCGGCAGGGGCATGACAGATGGAATTGCATCACCTTTTCGAAAAATAATCGTTCCGGGGTAATTAACGGCTGATAAACCCCTTGACGTAATACTGGAGACCTCACTGGGTGCAACGATTAGGTAACCGCCATCAATAAGCGACCTGTTAAAGCCATCACTGATTTTAGTAATTAATTCCGGTACCAGGTAAATCAATACATTGCGGCAGATGATGAGGTCCATCGCATTGGTATTGTTGTGCGGGGAAGGATAGTCATCTTCTGCCAGGTTCAGGTAGTCAATTGTGACCATCTCCTGGATCCCGGCTTCTATACGGTAAACACCATCGGTAGTCTTTGTAAAATACCGATGTCTGAAATCGGTCTGTGTGTCACGGAACGACCAGTCCCTGTAAAGGCCCGATTCCATTTTCTTAAGAAAGTTCGGGTTGAGGTCGGTCGCTAATAGTGTAATATTCCACGCGGTAAGGTCAGGGATTAGCTGGCGTAGCAGGATGGCGATCGAATAGGGTTCCTCTCCGGTGCAGCACCCGGCGCTCCAGATTCGCAAGTACTGTTCTTTTCCTCTTCGCCTGCCGATCAGTTCGGGCAGCACCTCAAGACGCAGTGCATCGAAGAGTTTTTTATCACGGAAGAAATAGGTTTCACCAACAGTAAGATAGTTTATGAGAATCCCCATCTGGCTCTTTGATAAATTGGATTTCCCAGGCAATTCCAGAAGGGATTTCAGTTCCTGACTGTCCGATTGTGCCGCCGCCATTAAAAGTGCCCGCTCAAGATCGGGCCATCGTTCACGCGGATAATGCAATCCCAAACGTTTTGCAATCATATTGCTCATTAACAGCAGAACCTCAGGGGATAATTTTCCAGTCATAAAGGGTACGCTAATCGTTCAATGCATTAGTAAGCATCGTCTCCTCCTCAAGTGATAAAAAATCTTCCAGGTTATGGATCAGTACCAGCCCTCCGTCAAGCTGAACTACCCCTTGCACATATTTCAACGATGGAAGAAACCCTGCTGAACTTACAGGCAGATTACCTTCGGTATCATAAACGCCTTCGATGCCATCTACCAGGAGCGCAACCTTCCGTTTACTTGTCGTGGCAATGATGATCCGGTCGGTAAGTTCCATTTCGCACAGTGGAAGGTTGAAGCGCTTTCTGACATTAAAAACCGGGATGATCAGTTCATTCACTTTGATGATCCCTGAAACAATGGAGGGAAGACCTGGAAGCGCCGTTATTTCAACCGATTGGATAATACGTTCAGTTGCCCAAAGGTCAATCCCAAACCGGTTTTCACCCAATGAGAATACAACCAGTTGGGCTGGCAGCCTTCCGGGGAGAATCAAATCTTTGTTCATTTGTTTTGATGACTGATCCATCGCCCTGATTGTTATTACTGATCTTTTTCTGAGGATAATTTCTTCATGGTTGATAGTAACTCGTTGAAAGCGTAAGGTTTTGCCAGAACAGCATCTGCCTGGAATGCTTTTGCCATGGTTAAGTATTCCTGGGCAGAACCTCTTCCTCCCCCTGAAATGGCAATGATCTTCGATTTGACATTGCGTTGCCTGATATCAAGAATTAATTCAATACCCTCCTTTCGCGGCATCACGATGTCGGTAATGATAAAATCATATTCCGCCTGGTCTAAAAACTTTTCTGCGTCTATTCCGTCGCTTGCCGTATCCACAATATATCCTACGCTTTCAAGTAGTTTTTTTGATGCAAGACGAAATGTCTGCTCATCATCAACAAAAAGAATTTTCTCCATATCACTCAAACTTAAAATGTATATTTACGATATTTCATTACTGACTTACAAAAAGTATCATTACAGCAGTGCCTTTTCCGGCTTGCGAATCAATTTTAATTATGGCATTGTGTCGTTTCACAATTCCCAGCACCGTTGATAAACCCAGCCCGGTTCCCTCCCCGACACCCTTGGTAGTAAAGAATGGATCGAATACGCGGTTGAGTACCTCCTTTTTCATTCCTTTGCCGTTGTCGCTGATCTTAAGCAGTACATCATGAGGTGATTGCATTTCAATGGAATCGAGTTTTCGCAACTCAACCTTAATAGTGCCTTTAGCTTTCATGGCATCCATGGCATTGTTGAATAAATTGAAAATGATCTGCTGAATCTGTACCGGATCGCATGACACCATGCCTGCCGGTTCAATGTTTTTTACGATTTCAACCGACCTCGGATAAAGCGGCCTGACAATCTGAATAATTTCTTGCACAAGGAAATCAAAACTATAGGGCAACATTGTGTTGACATCCTGCCTGCTAAAGTTAAGTATGTTATTAACCAGGCTTTTCCCTCTTTTACAGGCATTGAAAATTTCTTTGATATTGTCCTCAACACCGGTTTTATCAATGGACTGGAATTCAATTAGCTCGGTGTATACCTGTACAATTTGTAGAATATTGTTAAAGTCGTGGGCAATACCACCGGCCAGGGTTCCGAGTGCCCGCAACTTGTCAGATTGCTGAAGAACCTGCTCACTCTTTTTACGCTCGGTGAGATCATAAAAAGATAACACAAAGAATAAAAATTCAAAATTCTTGTCCCTGATGGCCGAAGCATTGACCAGTACCGGGATTTTACCTCCCTGAAGGCTTCTGACCATTATTTCAAGGGAATTAACATCGGCCCGCTGTTTTATTAATTTCGACAATTTAGCAAAATTAGGCCCTTCGGTATCGACAAATTGTCCGATAAAATCAAATTGCCGATTATGCTGGCCAGACCAACCTGTGGTTTCTGAAAACTTGCTGTTCGAATAAAGGATCAGTTCATCCGACGACAGGATCACAATAGGATAATTGGCTTTATCTGCAATGGTTTTGAACTTGATTAACTCATGGTTCTGCTTTGCAAGTTCCCAAAGTGTATTATTGAGCGTGTTCCTGCTTAATTCAAGATCTTTTGTGCGCTCGGCCACCAGTATTTCGAGCTGGTTTTTATAGGTGGCTATATATGACTCATTCTCCTTGTACTGCAGTGCGTTTACAATGATTATGGCCGTGTTTTTCAACAAAAGTTCTGTGTCGGAATCCCATTTGCGGTATTGTGTTACGGCATCAAAGCCGATAAAACCGGTAACCTTAAGCTGGTTTATCAGAGGCACCACGATCAACGATTTTATATCTTGCGCCTCAAGGAACTCCTTTTCTGTAGCGGCCTCCCGGGGCATTGCTCCGATATCGGGAATGTTGATCAATTGGTTCGTCGAAACTTTTTCCATCCACCAGGGAAGTAATGAAACAGGAATATGCTGTAAATTTTCTTTCTGCTGACTGATGCCTGTTCTGCTCCATTCATGCGAGTTCGACATTTCCGGCTCCTGAGGATCAATTAAAAAAATATATGCCCGGTCAACCCCGATAAACTCACCAATTTTAAACAATAGTATTTCAATTTGTTCGTCGATAGCGGTATAAGGAATATTAATAAGGGTGGAAGAGATCTCGTTGATAAGTTTTTCAAAAGATTCACGATACTGCAGCTTTTGCTCTGCCAACTTTTTTTCTGTGATGTCAGAGTGGGTTCCTACCATCCGCAACGGCCTATTCTCCTTGTCCCACTCTACAATTTTGCCCCGGTCCAGGACCCATACATAGGAGCCATCTTTGCATTTCAGACGGTGTTCATTACTGTAGCGTGCGGTTTTGCCCTGAAGGTGCTTTTCGAGCTCCTCAAAAACGTGTGTTTTATCATCAGAATGGATGGAATCCTCCCAGAATTTGACATTGTATTCAATTTCTTCAGGTTTATATCCGATCATCTCAGCCCATCGCCGGCTGAATTCACCCTTCCCGGTTTGAATGTTCCAGTCCCAGAACCCATCATTGGAACCTTCAATCACAAGGTTTAGCTGTTCTTCGCTTCTTGCAAGTGCCATGACGTTTTTCTTCTTGTCAGTGATATCTTCGGCGACCGAAAACATATACCTGCATTCATTCGAGTCAAACAGAACGGCATCAAATAATGTATCAATGGTCGTATGTTTTTTCGACAAACCGAGACCGACCTCTTCCCCTTTGATAAATCCATTGCTGAGAAGTTTTTCCAAGATGGCTTTACGAGCCTTTGCCGGGTAAAGCCCAAGTTCAATTGAGGTCTTTCCTATGACCTCGTCCCTGGTATAACCGGTTGTCTCTAAAAAAAGTTCATTAACATCGATATATCTGCCTGTCTCAAAGTCGCTGATAGCCATCATTCGCGTACTTAATTCAAACGACTTTTTGAATTTTTCTTCAGATTGGACGAGCTGTTGGTTTGCCCTTATCCATGCAGTTGTGTTTCTCGAAATGCCAAGAATATAAGGATCTCCATTCAGTATAATCTTCGAGATTTTAGTTTCAACCGGAATTTTTTCGCCGGTTTTCGTTATCAGCGGGATCGGACAAACATCTTCGGTTCCAAGCAGCATGTTCTGAACAATGATTGCAGCCTGGTTTCGCTGTTCTTCCGGATGCACCTGCAGAACATTCATCCCTGTCAGCTCTTGTTCAGTGTAACCAAGTTTTCGGAGTACGGTATCGTTTGAAAATACAATTGAGCCGTTCTGATCAAGAAGAAAAACAAAGTCCTCGAAACTGTTGAGTGTTGCGACCAGGCCCGGATCAAATGTTATGCGAAATGACATGATAATAAATTAAAGGATATAGCAATAGCAAAGTATGTGCCAAAAATTACAACATATTACAAATCAGCAATATAGTATCGCCAATAGAAAAAACTAAAACATAAAATCTTACGATTTCGGAATGCAGCTGCGAAATCGTAAGATTTTCATGCCGGAAAATCAATTCTGTATTTTTTAATTCTTCTGAGGAGAGACTGTTCGGTTATTTGTAATAATCTTGCAGCTCTGGCAACCACATTATCTGATTTTTTTAAAGCCGAAATAATGAGTTCAACTTCCTGTTGCGTTATGCTTTTACCATTAGAGGTTGTGAGCGGTAAGGGATTATTGTTTGGTAAAATGATTGCGGAAAGGATGTCGGCAGGATTCTGCGATTCATCACACAGGATGATCAGCCGTTCTGCAATGTTTTTTAATTCTCTGACATTTCCAGGGAATGGGTAGCCTATAAGCATGTCGTACATCTCCTTCGGGAGCACTACTGGTTCCTTCTGATGCTTTACTGCCGCCTGTGTGACGAAATAATCAAACAACCCGGGGATATCTTCCATTCTGTCGCGCAAGGGTGGAATGTGAATGGAGAATATATTCAGACGGTAATAAAGATCCATCCTGAATTTATTCTCAACGCACAATTCCTGGAGATTTGTGTTGCTTGCAGCAATTACGCGGACATTCAGGGGAATATTGGTTGAACTGCCCATACGGTTGAGGTTTTTCTCTTCCAGAACCCGCAGCAGTTTAGGCTGCATGGCCAGCGGAAGGGTACTTATCTCATCCAGGAACAATGTACTTTCATTGGCAACTTCGAACCAGCCTTTGTGATCTGAAACCGCGTTGGTAAATGAACCCTTGACATGACCAAAAAATTCACTTTCAAAAAGGGATTCTGGAACAGTGGCACAATTTTTTGCATAAAACGGATGGGTTTTCCGGTGGCTTAAAAAATGAATCTGCCGGGCAATGACCTCTTTGCCCGTCCCGGTCTCACCGGTAATCAGTACGGATGTATCGTTGGTTTTGGCAATTTTTCCGATCAATCCTCTGATATGTTCGATGGCCCGACTCTTTCCGATCATCTCAATTGGCTGCAATCCGGCTTGCCGGCCCTGAATGGAAACCTTGTTTACCGCGGAAGATGTTATCTCTTTGGAGAGAATGAATTGAATTACCCTCCCGATACTTATTTTCAGAGTTTCAAGTGAAAACGGTTTTTCCAGGAAATCTATTGCCCCCAGTCTCAGGCACTCAATGGCATTTTCCTTTTCGCCATGACCTGTAATAATAATGATCTCAGGCTGTTTCCCGGGCAGATCTTTCAGCATTTTGATAAAAGTGATGCCATCTATCTCCGGAAGATGCAGATCGCATATCAGTATGTCAGGGGTCGATTTTTTTAGGGCATTTAATGCTTCACCCGGATGGGTGTATGATGTAACATGGTATTGAAGCAGGTTTGAAAGAAAGTGCTGCAGCCCCTTTGTAATAGAAATATCATCATCAAGGATCAGTATTGAAATGTTTTGAGGATGATGTTGCATGTGGTTCAAAATTCAAAGTCGGAATTCAGGCACTAATTTATGATAATTATTTAGATTATCCCCCATCCGATTTCAATCATGCAAACCATGACCGATTACACATTTGTGCATTTTGCTGTCTTATTCTGCTAAAAAACCCCCTGTCAGTGTCTCCAGGTTACCCCGGCAATGAAGACAGAACTGCTGCTCTTTTTGATCAATATCTTCAACATAGGTACTCGAGCGCATGACACAGGTCGGATTATGGCAGTGTATCAGTCCAAAGGTATGACCTAATTCATGGATTACCTCTTTTTTAAACCGGTCAAGCATCAACAGTTCATTTCCAGTCATGCCATAACGCTCATTGCTGAAACGGTAAAGTGATGCAATTCCTGTCCGGCCGCCTAAAAAGGCCTGCCCGAAAATAAATGTCAGGATGGGAATAAAAAGGTCTACATTGAATAAACCAAGGGTTTTTATGGTATCGGGAAAGGATAATGCATCGACTTGCTTCAGAAGTCCGTTTCCATTGTATTGTCGTCGTGCGGGATCGTAAAACTCACTTAGATCAATATGACCTTCTCTGACATTGACTATGCCGTGAAATTCTTGCCTCACTGCCTCAGCAGTTTTTTCAAGAAGATCCTTCTCGAAATACCCAAATGAAACCAAGGTGATGTTTTGCAGATTCATCGGGTATTATTGTTGATCTGCGGGTTTTAAATCGTATTTTTTAATTTTATGGTACAACGTTACCCTGTCAACTTTTAATGCTTTTGCTGTCCGGGAAATATTCCAGTTGTATTTGGTGAGGATTTGAAGGATGAAGGTTTTTTCGAAATCATCAAGACTTTCGGCCGAAGTGGTGAGGATGGTTTTTTCCAGCGGAAGGTCTTTCAGCCTGATTTTCTTGCCATCTCCAACCACAATGGCACGTTCAATCATGTTCTCCAATTCGCGGATGTTACCCGGAAAGTTGAACTCCTGTAATCGGTTCATGGCAGCCTGATCAATTGGTATAGGCGGCTTGTTCATCGAAGTGCAGTATTTCCTGATAAAATAATCAACAAGCAACGGAATGTCCTCAATGCGGTTGCGTAAGGGGGGAATGTGAATATTTACCACGTTTAGCCTGTAAAAAAGATCTTCCCTGAAGAGTCCTTTTTCAACCATGTTTTTCAAATCCTTGTTTGTGGCACAGATAACCCTGAAATCGGAGCTTATCTCCTTGTTCCCGCCAACCCTGATAAATGTTTTTGATTCAAGCACCCGCAGCAGTTCCACCTGCATTTTGGTTGAAATGGTGGCAATTTCATCCAGGAAGATTGAGCCGCTGTCGGCCATTTCAAATCGCCCTTTCCGGTTATACATGGCGCCGGTAAATGCACCTTTTTCGTGGCCGAACAATTCACTCTCCAGCAAACTTTCGGTCAGAGCGCCGCAATGCACACTGACAAAAGGAAAAAACTTTCGCGGAGAGTTGGCATGAATAGCCCTGGCAACCAGCTCTTTTCCCGTACCGCTCTCCCCTGTTATGATCACCGAAGAATTGGTTTGCGCCACACTTTCAACTTCCCTGAGCACATTTTTCATGGCATCACTGTTCCCGATCAGATCTTCAACATTTTCAAGTGTTACAACCTTCTGCTTTAAGGTCTCATTTTCTTCGGCCAGGGAGATCTGTTTGGTGGCATTTCTGATCAGATGGGTTAAATCGTCGGGATCAAATGGTTTTGTCACATAGTCAAATGCGCCATCCTTTAAGGCTTTGACAGCTGTATCGACCGTGGCAAATGCCGTCATGACAATAACAATTGAATCATGTTTATGGGCCTTGATTCTTCTGAGCATTTCCAACCCATCCATGCCGGGCATTTTAATGTCGGCCAGTACAATGTCAAACTGGTCGGATTCCAGGATTGTTAGCGCTTTTTTGGCGTTTTCGGCACATTCAACACGATACCCGTCTTCAATGAACCAACTGTATAATGAATCTCTAACCGATTCTTCATCGTCAACAACCAATATGGAAATCTTCTTCGCCATTATATTTGCTTTTTAATTTTTAATCAAGGGTAATGTCACCGAGATGGTTGTCCCGTTTCCGAGTTCTGACCTGACTTGTATTTTGCCCTTATGGTTTTGTATTATACCATGAACAATGGCTAATCCAAGACCTATTCCACTGGCATCCTGCTTAGTCGAAAAGAAGGGCTCGAATATATGGGGAATGTCTTCCGGGGCAATCCCCAGCCCGTTGTCAATTATTTCAAAGTTGATGGTGTCAGCATCGGAGTTTTTGGTTTTGATCATGATTTCCCCATTCTCCAGCGCCGCTTCAGAGGCATTTACGAGCATGGCCACACAGGCCTGTTTTATCTGGTTCGGACTGCAGTAGATCAAATCGGATGAGGCAGAGAACTCTGATAAAAATCTGATATTGGCTATTTTGATTGGATGTGTCATTAATTCATAGGTCTCCTGCAGGATTTCATGAAGATGTTTTGGTTCAAAATCATCCTGATCCTTCCTTGAGAAATCCAGTAATCCTTTGACAATATCTCCACACCGCTTTGTTTCGTTCTCAATCAGCTTAAGATGTTTGAGCATCGAATCGCGTTTGGAGGCATATAATTCAGGATTGCTTACCTGTTTATGTAAAAGTTTGGTGTAAATAAGGATTCCTGATAAGGGGTTGTTTATTTCATGCGCAACCGATGAAGATAATTTTCCGAGCGAAGCCAATCGTTCAACATGCATAAGCTCATTTTGAGCCGCTCCCAGTTCTTCCGTTTTTTTCTGAACTTTATATTCGAGCTGTTGCGACCAGTTTTCCAGTTCGTTCGTTGCGGCCTGCAGGTTGTCGAGCATGTCGTTAAATGCATGGGAAACCATGCGCATATCATCCAGCTGATTGGGTGTTATTTCAACGCGGGTGGTTTTATCCCCGTTTGCAACAGCGATACTGACCTTGACCAGTGCGTTTAGGGGGTCTTTGATTTTTTTTCTGGTAAAAAATATTAAAAACGAGGCCAGCAGCAAGGTTGTAAAGATGGCCAGCAGAAAAAACTCGGTAGTCGATTTTGCAACGGCTGCATCCAGCTCTTTCAAAGGAATTTTTATAACAAGCGAACCCAGTAGATTGTCGGTTGCTTTGTGTGCGTGACAGTTGCTGAGATAACAGGATTTTTCATTCAGAATAGGCGATCTGATTAAAAGGTGCCTGCTGTTGTTGTCGTTCGTAATCATCTTGCAATCACTGTCGACATTTATTATTTTGTAAGATTTTTCATTGCCTGCAGGGAACATTGATTTGATGCTGACGTGACAGCTGATACAATTCGGGTTACTGTGATTGTTGGCTGTATCGGAAGAGATGGTTGAATAAACAAGATCATCGTCGCTGTCGTACATATTCACCTCGTCGATACCCGGCAAGGTATTGATAATATCAAGGGTATATTGCAGCGAACTTTTATCGTTCTCAAGCATTGAATGATACAGGGCCCCCTCAACAATAGAGCCGATATTCGTACCGTTCTGACGAATTACCGTATTCAGGTATTCCTCATTCACCGACCTGAAAATAATGCTGAACGATACGAACAAAAAGACTGATAAAGCAGAGATAATGAAAACTACCCGGCCATAAATAGAGGACCTGAATTTGACATACTTTTTAAAAATGGCATGGCCGGTATTGTTTCTGTGTTTATAAAAGAACATATCATCACATTGTTTGGAATATTGATTAATCACAGATACCCATAAAATTCCACATGGTTTGCAGTAAGCCTGGAAAATGGGCATTTCATTGCAAAGTACAAAAAAAAACTGGCGCCAGGACACCAGTTATAAAAAAATCTTTAACTGATACAAAATACTAATCAGGAAGCTTACTGTTGCTGGGATTCCGGTCAGGCACCGGGGGTTTGTAACCGATAGAGATTTAAAAATTCCTTCTGGAAATCCTTCCAGATTTCATTGGGTAGGGCAGATAGTGAATGATCACACAATTCGCCACCGTCCTGAAGTATGACCATGGATGCATCGGGGGAGTAGTTTTTCATGGTCGCTGCCAGGAAATCTTTAAACCGTACCAGTTCTTTTTCAGACCAGTTTGTCGCCTCCTCGGCAAAATAACAGGACTTTGCCTCTGCAATCCAATTGGTAGGTTTGACCTTATATATCCAGCCTTTGCCATAGGGGTCTTCATTCATCAGGCCTGGCCGCTCGGCAAGCATGAAGTTTGTGTCCAGAATTTTTCCGGTTACAGGCGACAGCACCTGGAGCTGTTTCCCATCATGGTCTATTTCCGTGAGCAGATCTCCCTTACTGATCATTTCACCCGGATTTTTCAGGTTGCTGAATTTCACCTCCCCGGTGATGTGCAGCAACAGATCGTCCAGTCCGACTGCTGCGGCTCCCGATTTTTCCATGTACATCCAGGTATGATTTCTGCTGAAAAACAAACCCTGGGGTATTCTCAGGATACTGGCTGATAGAATTCCCAGCGTTTTTTGTATCTGCCGGGTTACTTTTACCTGTTTGTTCAAAACAATCCAGAAGGGGATCAGCAAGGCCAGGAAGGCAATGATGATAAGGTATTCAAGTCCCTTGGTTGCGAAAATGTCATGATAACTAAATCCTTCCATAATTTTATTGTTTTTGTGAAGAAGATCGGAAAGCAGATATGATCTTCTTCTGGTTAATTTATTTGTTAGTATTTACCCAGGAAGGGGAATCCCGCAAAACAGGCATGCGGTTGATTACCCACCTGAATATCCATATTTCTGTAAATATTACGGCCAGGGTAACGACCAGCTCCATCCATGAGGGGACATACCGGATGGCCATATCCCATTTAAACCCGATGACTGTGACATTCAGCCGGTTTAAAATGACGCCAAGCATGGTCACAACGGCAGCAACCTTGATCATGGTAAGGTTGTTTGTCCGGTAACTCACAAAGAAGAGGATCATGGGTAAAAGGACAAATCCCACCATTTCAAGCAGCCACCAGTACCCCATCGGGCTGTTGATCAGCGTCCAGTTTTGGCCGTGGATAAAGACCAGGAGTTGCAGGAAGAAGTATGCAAACATAGCTCCGGCGCAGATTTTTGATAATCCAAGGATGATTCCCTTCTGTGCCTTGTGATTTTTTTCACTGATCTGTTTGAAAAACACTTTGTGGCTGATCGATCCCTCGAAGATAACCATCGAGAGTCCGGCGAAAATACTGGAGACAAAAAACATGATCGGGATGAATTCAGAGTACCAGAGTGGGTGTATTTTGTCTTTGACCATCAGGTATAACGCACCCAGCCCCGATTGATGGAGTGTTGACAGTGTAATTCCGAAAATAACGGCGGCAATGGTCATGCCTGAAAGGATTTTCTGAGCTCTTCTTGCACCCAGCCATTCGGCCACAGCAGGTGAGAATTCAATCAGCTCTGCGATCATATACAACAGGAAATGCCAGGCGACCAGGAAAAGGACCGAACTGGTTCCGAAGCTGTTCCCGATGATCGGATTGATCACATTCCAGGGTCTTCCCAGATCGAGAAGAAGCGCGCCCGCATAAAAAACATAGGCAAGGAATCCATTCAGCACGGTTACCCTGACAATGGAATGATATTTCCGCATATTCAGGATGTACACCATGAAGGTGAGCACATAGGCTCCGCCGGCAAAGGCGACACCGGTAACTACATCAAAACCGATCCACAGCCCCCAGGGAATGTCCTGCGAGAGGTTGGTAATTGAGCCAAGCCCTTTCCAGAAACGGATAACGATGAGTCCAAGTCCTAAAAGCATGATCGGAATGGAAATGATATTAAAAGGGGTAAAAAATTTTCCTTTTGGTTTCATTTCACTTATCAGGAATTTCCAGATAGATTTCCCGTCATGATCCGTTGCAATCTGTACGTTGCTATTCATCTTCTGTCTCCTCCTTTAAATGGTTGTTTTTTGTCGACTGATGTAATCCAAGTAAAAAAGCAGGTACCAGCACAAATATCGATGGCACACTGTAGAGAAATCCTTTTGTCAAGGCAGGATAGGATGATTTTAGCAACGTAGTTTTCATTCCCAGTTCCTCAAATGGAACGGGTGAAAGATATAGCCAGCCTGTTCCGCCAGCCTCACGTTCACCATAAACATGATCAACATAGAGACCGGGGTTTTCGACAATGCGTTTGTGTGCCTCTGCAATGAGGTCTCTTCTCTTTCCATATAGCAACGCCTCATTGGGGCAATTAAAGGCACATGCAGGGGGTTCGCCGGTTCTTAACCGTTCATAACACATGTCGCATTTCTGAATTTTCGGGTTGGCGCTGTGATATTCGAATTTTGGACTATCAAACGGGCAGGAAACCATGCAATACCGGCATCCCATGCATTTGTTGCCGTCCCAGGTTACGGGTCCCATCTTCGTTTTATGCATGGCCTGTGTGAGGCATGCTGCAGCGCAGGCAGGCTCGTTGCAATGCATGCACTGCCGTTTGATGAACACCTCTCCTTTCGAAGTTTGATAGGTGTTCACAACGGTGTTACTGGTTTCATTTGTCGTACGTACAGCCGGGATATCTTTTGATGGCAATGGCTCTGGTAAACCATGGGCATCTGCGCAATCATATTCGCAGCCCCTGCAACCCTTGCAACGGGCCGCATCATGCATGATTCCGTAAAATTCCACATCATTGTTGCCACTATCAGATGCGGCTTTTGCATCTTTCCCCACAGCTAGTGTCATTCCCGTAACGCCCAGCAGCTTAAAAAAATTTCTTCGGTTAAGTCCCATGATTAATGGTTTTTATTGATATTCTTCTTCCCCTGACCCGCTCTACGAAGAGGAGAATTCTCCCCTTCCCGAAGTGAGGAATATTCCCCTTCTTCTCCCTGAAGGAGGGAATCCTCCCCTTCTCATCCCCGAAGTAGTGAATCCTCCCCTTCTCCTTCAGGAGAAGGGGCAGGGGGATGAGGTGCTTTAAACACTATCTTGTATTATCAATGAACTTTGTTTGAAAATCTTCCCATACTTCGGGTCCGAGATCTGACAGGACACTATCCTTCAGTGCGCCGCCATCCTGCAAAACTACATGAGCATATTCCGGGGTGTTGACCTTTAATGCAGTTGCAAGGAAATCCTTCAGCCTTGTAAATTCATCTTTTAACCAGGTTTTATATTGATCGGCCATAGTTAAAAACTGAATTTCCCACAGCCAGTTTGTGGGTTCAATCATATATACCCATCCTTCGGTGTATGGGGCAGTGTTGATGGCTGAAGAATTGTTTATCAGGGTTTTATTGGAAGCGGTTATAGTACCTGTAACCGGAGAATAAATTGTGAGATGTTTTCCGTTCTGGATAATTGTAAGCAAGGGATCGCCTTTTTTAACCTTCACACCGGCAGGTTTCAGCCCGACCCGCGAAAGAGGCCCTGTGATATGTTGCAGGAAATCGTCGATCCCTATTTTCACCGAACCATCTTTTTCCATGAAGGCCCAGGTGTGCGTTTTATCAAAATAAATTCCTTTGGGAACATTCAGGGATTCTTCATTAAAGACAACTGGAATAGAATCGAGTACATTAGGGGAGGTACCCTGTTTCCTTCTGTAAGCCCGAATTCCCCAATCAAACAGGAATCCGGTCACGCCAAAAGCAAGCACAACAAGGAGGACCATTTTTAGGATAGCATTCTCATCATTCTTCTGGGCGGCTATCTGGATCACATTTTCATTCAGTTTTTCCAGTTGAGTCTGTCTTTCGTTATAAACAAGGTCGCTGTAACCGTTTGTACTCAGAAACTGCTGTCCATCCGAAAGCACCCACTTCAAGAAGGCCACTTCGGATTCATTTTGTGGTTTCACGGATGAAACGGAATAGATAGTGCCGGTTAATGCTTTCGGATATTTACCGATCCAAACGCCCCGTGAGAAATCCTGCAGGCTTGCATATATGTCTTCCATATAGTCAATTTTACCGTTTCCGTTTTTGTCGATGGGAACCAGCTTAATATGTTCCGGCAAGCGTTGATTTGTTAAATCGACCAGGTCGACCAGGTTGCAAAACCCCAGTGCATCCGGGTCCCTTTGAATCGCTGCAATCATCTCCTGCTTCCCTGATGTTTTAATGGCGTCACTCCTGAACTGATTTACTTTCAGGAAATGTTCAATCCCCGTATTGACCGATTCATCATCCATCGTGTAATAATGAAGCGGAATATTTTGACTGTTTCCAAGGAGCATTCCCCAGGTTGGCTTTTCTGAGCTTCCGAAAATCCGGGTCAATTCTTCTGAGGTAATACCTCTTTTGCAGATTTCATCGGCGAAGGGATTTTTTGCATTCATGACCGGTACGATCACATCGCGGCCAACAACCATATTCCAGACGGGCCTTTGGCTGAAGGCATTAAATGAGGCAGCAGAAACAAAGCCTATTCCTGTTCCTGAGTTCAGCATTCCTGCGATACTGTTATCTTCGGCCTTGATAATGTTGATTTTAATCAATGGATTTATTTTGCTGTATTCGCTGGCCCATCTTGTCGTCAGATTATATAGATCAGCAGATGTATATACATTGATTGAACCCTCCTGGACCGGTTTATTGCCGGCGCCTGGTTCGTTACCGATTGCTATACTGTAATTTAACAGTAACAGTCCGATGAGTAAAAAGATCCTGGTTTTCATGATTTTCTCCCTTTTATGTAAATGATGATATAGGGTATTCAATTATGATGCCAAAGCGAAAAATAGGTTATAAGTGGCAGAATATCAACAGCATAATGCATTGGGTGTATAGAAAATATACAAAATGAAGTGTTTAATAAATCAACACCTGATGCCTGAATGGTATATAATGAATTAATAATTAACAGCTTATCATTGGTGTATAGAAAATATACACATGTTGAATAAATCAACAAAAAGCATGTTTTACCACGTGTTTGCCCTGTTGGGAAGTGTACCCGGATCAGAAGATATTGGCAATATCCCGGCAGACAGATTACCAGTTCTTATTTGCATCCTCCATGATTTCGACCGATTCTTCCTTGCCCAGGTATCGGTCGATCATGAAATGGACAAGGTAAAGGACGGGAGTAAGCCCGATTGCAAATAAAACCTTATAGGTGTATTGCAGGATGCCGACCTGGATAACCTGCATGATGCTCCAGTTCCCGAGGAGATAGAAGGCAATAAACAGGATGATGAAACTGTCAATAAGCTGAGAAATAATTGTCGATCCTGTTGCACGGAGCCATAGATGTTTATGCCCGGTAAATTTCCGGAACCAGTGAAATGTGTGGACATCGATCATCTGACTTACCAGGAACGCTGCGATTGATCCCACAATGATCCCAAGGCCCTGCCTGAAAATCGTGTTGTAGGCATAATTGATGTCAAATGGTCTGCCGTGTCCATCTGCCCCATTTACCTCAAGCCAGAAATCTGCCGGAGGGAGTTTTGTCCACGAAAGGACGACAACAAAAAGATAGCTGATCAGAACTGCAGTTATAAAACTGATTTGCCTGACCCCTTTCTTTCCAAAATACTCGTTAAGAAGATCAGAGATAATGAAGACGAAGGGCCAGATGAGTGCGCCAACCCCAAGGTTAAAATCAAAAATAATCCCGCCAAAAAATGGCAGATTGACAGGACTGATCCCAAGCAGTTTTTCAACTGAAAATATTTTTACACCTCCGAATTCGGCGGCAATGGCATTTGCAAGAAAAACACAGACCAGGACCAGGTACAGTTTTTCTTTTTTTGTATGGGTTGGTAAGACTTTCAGCATATTTTTTCATTATTGCATCAATACAGTGCAACCAAATTTTACAACTTTCGTATAAGAATTAAATGTAAAAGTATATAATTGTTATTACGCATTAAAACGACGGTCGATTATTATATCGTTCCAATGGTTCCAAAACAATGAAAATTTGTAATTTAGCTACCAAAGAATGACAGGGAGCGGCAAGAGAAAGATATTTCTTGAGCTGAACTTTCTTTGTTTTTAATTAATTTTTCAAGAGGCCAAAGAAACAGTGAAATATATGAAAACAATTACCGGTACGATCAAATTGCAGCATGTGTTCAAGTGCTTTGTGCTGATTTGCATTTTGTTGACCCTAACGAATCAGACGCTTGCCCAGGTTTCCATCAGTGGACCAACAAGCGTTTGCGTAAGTTCAACAAGCATGGTTTACGAAGCCACGGCGGGAGCTGCAACTTACACCTGGACAGTCTCCGTCGGAGCAGCCATAACTTCAGGTGACGGAACAGCGACCATTACGGTTGAATGGGGTACGATTCCCGGAACCGGAAGTGTGAATGTAGAAGCCTCAGGAGGAACAGCTACGGGAACAGCCACCCTTATGGTAACGATCAATGCCCGGCCAACACCTACCATTACCGGAACAGAATTGATTTGTCAGGGAGCTTCAGGAGTGGTCTATTTTACTGAATCAGGATCAGGAATAACCGGATACATTTGGAATCTGGCCGGGGGGGGGACATATACGCCATCAGTAACCAATACACTTAGTGTAAACTGGACAGCAGCCGGAACACACACGATAACAGTTAACTATAAAAATCCTGCTGGTTGTTACGCCCAAAATCCTGCTGCAAAACCTGTAACAGTTTATCCTGCTGCTATGCCAACCATCGGCGGTTCAATACAGGTATGTACCGGGACATTAGAAACATATTTTACTGAATCCCTTAAAAATAATTATGAATGGTCAGTTTCTGACGGAGGAACGATCATTGGATCTCCAAACACCAGTACGATCACAGTTAACTGGACATCAGTTGGTACTCATAGCATAACAGTTACGTATATTGAGCCGGCAACGGGTTGCTGGACACTTGAGGCAGGGAGCCTGGCAGTTATGGTAAATCAGTCACCAACCCCGGTTATCACGGGATTAAATTCAGTATGTCTTAACGGGTCTGTCGCCTTAACAACACAACCGGGCATGTCGCTCTACGATTGGAATGTACTAAGTGGCGGGATTATAACGTTGGGGGC
>CAISJJ010000229.1 GCA_903885595.1 uncultured Bacteroidales bacterium | reverse complement strand
GTTTCTCTCGACTGCAAAATAAGTGCCAACTGTCATTTGCGCTCATAGATAAATCTATAATAGAAGCAGCCTTGATTACATGTTCTTCCGGTGGCATTGGTGCAGCATATGGCGGCGTTCCAGTAATTTTTAATGAAATCTCAACAGGATTTTTACCTGAATCTGTGATTCGTGTAGTTGCACTATAATCCAAATAATCATCAGATTTTGGATGGTAAAACTTTACCACTAAAATCCAATGTTCTTCATATATTATTGTCGGAACAGGCGATTTTTTCATTATGCTTTTGGTATTGTTAACATTTCCGGACCGCCCAAAAACTCAAGAAATTGAGTGTAACCTTTTTCAATAAGTACCTCTTGGCGGATTATAAATCCACTATTAAGAAAGTGTCAATAAATTCCCTACCACATCACCTTTTTGTAATTTCATTGCTTATCTTTTTTCATCGGGAAAAAACAATAAATCAATTTCTCGGGCGAGCGATACCAGGTTTCCGCTGCCGATTAGGTTTTGCGTGGCAGCTAAGACAAAGTTATTTTTTACGTCATAAGCAAAAATTGAGCCATGTCCTGCGGAACCACCCGTGTGTGCCCAAATGAAATTGCTGGTTGGTGCATTTACCTCAAATCCTGGAAAACGCATCAAACCACAGCTATATCCAGACACTTTGCTTAATGCTGGAGCTGTTTCACCTGCCTGGCAATCTGCTCCGGGTTGCATGCAAACTACCTTGGTCATCCTTTCAAATTCTGCCGGTGCAAGTACTTTTCCGGAAAATAAAGCACGCGCCCATTTGGCCAAATCTTCAGTATTGGCGATAATTGCTCCAGCAGCACGAGCAGCAGACAAGCTGAAATTACTGACGTCCTCGGTTTTATTGGTTATGGGATCGTAATGATATGCATTGGTGAAGTTTTTTACGGTGGCAGGATTTCTTTTTGGATCATAAACTGCGGAGGTTAGCTGCAATGGTTCCAGAATCCGTCGTCGCATTAATTCAGTGAAAGATTCGCCGCTGGCTTTTTCAACAATTCTTTCTAACAAAATATAATTAGTATTTGAGTAAGACCATCCTTGTCCTGGTTTCTGGGCACAAAACGGAGTGTGTATTTTGGGATTATCACGAGTGCAGCTTGGTCCTTCTTGATAACAAAAATCGTTTAATTCTTTAGTAGTCCAAATGTGAGTTGGATTTTGCCAATATGCTTTTTCAAAGATGCCGCCATCGTTATCAAAATAATCAAAAGTGGTACTAGTCATATTAAGCAGATCATTAACAGTGTTATCTTTCCAGGATGGGTAGTCATCGCCAAACCACTTGCCAATTGTGTCATCAAGTTTAATTTTTCCTTCTTTGACGAGCTGTAAAACAATTGCTGCAGAAAATGATTTTGTGGTGCTGCCAATTTCAAAGAGGGAATTAGCGTCGATCGGGTTTTTCCCATCAATTGTTTTTGACCCGCTGCCAAAGACTTGCATCGGTTGGTTGGCAAAACTTAAGGTAACTTGTAATCCGGGGACATTATGTTTCTTGCGATAATTATCAATAATGGTTTGGATTTTTTCAATGCAGACATTGTCACAATTGGAATTTGGTTTTGGGCTTTGTTGAGCGAAAACGCTTAAGGATAAAACTAAAATAGCAAAGACAAGGATTGGGAAATAGATTTTCATAATTAATCTCGATTTGTGATTTTAGGCCAGACCAATAAGAACGTCGCTTAGGTCTACAGTTTCTTTGGACACCATTTTAGGTTAATTGGATCAGTCCAGAGGAGGTGTCCCAAAAACGGCTGCTTGCTGTTTCGGATGGGTACTTTTTAGAATTCTTGCATTATCTTGATTCCGGCCATATTAATGATACTGATGGTATTGTTAATATTTCCTGACCACCCAAAACTCAAGAATAGGATTACTATCCTTGAGCGCCGGGTTATTCATTTTCGGCATCAAATTGTTATATGGATGCAGAAACCATGCAATTGTGCTTCACCAGGTTTGAGTGGCTGATTCGATTGTAACGGCCAGGGTGGCACGTAGCCAACTGAACTTCTCTTTCATGAAATCAAAATCAGGGCCGGATGTGATGAACTGCGCCTTTCCCTTGATCAAGAAGCCGGCACCCGCGCCATGCAGCCCCTCAACCTTACTACTTCCCAATGTAATCAAAACATCCGGATTGTGGGCAATGTTGGCCTCTGTTTTGTGCATATAACCTGCGGGGATAAACAGCCGTTTATCTTGCGATATTCTGAGGTAGCTATTCCAAGTATTGACCATGTGGGGGCCATCAGGTCCCAGGGTGGCAATAGCAACAACTCCGTCCTTCTTCATGATTTCCAGCAGTTTCTCAGGAATCATCGTGTGTTCCTCCTTTTGTTTGGTTTGTTATTGTTCCTAACACAATGTTCACCTGCGAAGTCAGCACGACAGTTCAAATTATCATTCTCTGAAAAACCTGTCTGACAGATTGAAGACTTTGTATGGCAGATATTTTGATTGAAATCATAATCTTTTCGTTACCCTCTCTGGAGGTTTTTGAAATTATTATTTCCGGCTTTCGATTACTGTGATTGTCGTATCTATTTTTTGTTCCACTTGCACCCCTCTTCAGTGGATGCCTCTAAGTCTTCTTCAAATTTAAATATCTTCCCGTCTTTTTTTCGGATGTATCTAAATTCATATATTTGTGCACCTTGGCTAACAATAATATATTTTCCACCGGTATCGTCTGAAGTAATTTCTTCCCATTGGGCTTCAATTTCCGATGGTCTTCCGCCCGGTACACGCTGCACTTCTCGTTCTTTTATTATTTTCACAGCGATAGGCCTGCAGCCATTTTGGTAGATATCGTACCCCATGTCTGGCTCGTCTGTTTGGAACACAAATTGAAGCCTGAGAGGCGTCTT
>CAISJJ010000228.1 GCA_903885595.1 uncultured Bacteroidales bacterium | reverse complement strand
TATTTAACTTTCGATGAAGAATGAATGACACTATTATGGCATGAAAGGAAGTTCTAGGCACCCGGGAACCAATCTTTCCTTATCATCAACCCCTTATAAGCCTATCAAACACCCTTTGAGTCTACTGAGCTGACAATCCTCCCAGCACAATAGATTTCATTTTGACTTCGTCACTGCGAAAATTCTTGACTTCGTAACTGCGAAAATTCTTTACATTCTGGAAGTAGCCAGCAACAGCATTGTAAATTCCAAACGCTGTGCCTCGAATGCCGTCAATCTCCGATGCCTGGTGATAATACTGAACCACACCGTCCACCACGTTGTTTGTCCTGGTGGAAAGTTCCACATTGCTTGTAAGAGCCAGTGTTTTGACCTCCTCTTTACTCAGGAATGCTCTTGTGATAATGGCTTTCATCTCTTGATCCGTTACCCTTTTGTCATAAAGCAGGCTGAAGGCTGCCTCAAGTTTATCCAGATATGCAGAATGAATGCCCATCACCTTTGCTGCCTCCACAAACCTTTCCTTTACATTCTGGGTGTGTTTGATGCAAACCCGGTTGGTGTTGTTGTTGAAAGATGCATTGAGCGTATTTTGGCATACAACCCTTACCGGAGTGAAGAAGGCTGTAATAGCCATTGATCCATCATGTGAGCTGCACAGAACCATGTAGTTTTCAATGGGTCCATCCTTGGTGGCTCTGCAGGTTAAAGGTGATCGGATAGTTATTCCTGAATTTCCCATGACGGTAAAATCCGTATAAAAATGCATCCTTCCACTCTTCATCAGTTTTTTCAACGACTTTGGAAATCCAGCCATACACGGTGGGATTGTTTTTACAAATTACCCGAAACCTAATCGGATGCTACGGATCGGCATTAATAACTTCAGGTTCGAAGGCATAACCCATGTCGAAGGCATAATGCGTCAGTTCATCAATATCCTCATCGTTGAAACGGACATAATATGAGTCGTCACGGCCGAATCCTTCCACCGCAAAACCCTCCATAAGGAAGGGGTTGTATTTTTTAATTATAATGGGTTTAGAAAGTTTATAGATGAAGGAATTAGTTGACATGAAAGACCAGGGATTTGTAACCTGGTCTTTATCAACAGTGCATATTTTATTGTTTTCTGAGTATCTGGCCAGAATAACCCGTGATGGTTGGATTTTTGCAAATGGCTACCCAGACTTGATGCTATTTGGGATTTGATGCAGCACGATCCTTCCTGTTTGTAAGAATCAATTTTGAATCAGATGGTTTATGGTTTACCTTTGTTTTTTGCATCTTCCAAATCAGACTTTAATTAACCATTAAAACCGAGTAGCTATGAAATGTAAGATCAAAATCTGGATTTACCCTTTAGCTATAATGGGAATGGTACTATTCTTTACAAGCAGTTGTAAGAAGGATAAGAACAGTCCACTTGAAACAGGAACGGTTACTGATGTCGAAGGAAATGTTTATCAAACGGTAAAAATCGGAGATCAGTGGTGGATGGCAGAGAACCTGAAGACCACCAAATACAACGATGGTAGTGCAATGCCATTGGTAACAGATAGTGCTTCCTGGGCTGAGTCAAGTACCCCCGCGTATTGCTGGTACGACAACAATGTTGACAATAAAAACACCTATGGCGCTTTATATAACTGGTTCACCGTGAACACTGGCAAACTGGCTCCAACTGGCTGGCATGTTCCAACTGATGCAGAATGGACGACACTAACTAACAATCTTGGAGGACAACTTTTAGGCGGCGGAAAAATGAAATCTACTGGTACAATCGAAGCCGGCACCGGGCTATGGTATTCACCCAATACCGGCGCAACGAATGAAAGTGGTTTAACAGCCATTCCGGCAGGCAGCCGCAGCAATGATGGAGCGTTCAGCTACATTGGCATCTACGGCTACTGGTGGAGTTCGTCAGAGTTTGAGAGTGTTGCAAGCTATGCCTGGTTCCTGCAACTGCAGTACGGTGTTAGCCCTGTTTTCAGGTTCCCCGATTACAAGAATTTCGGGTTCTCTGTACGTTGTGTTAAGAGTTAGAAGACAATGGGACTGTTTTATAACAATAATAAAAAACCATGAAATTGCCATAAGTACAATGTACATGCAAACCGTGAATGATAATTTATGGCTATTCCATATGGCCCGAAAAAATAAAAATTAACACATGAAAACAAGAATAAAAATATGGATTTACCCATTGGTCATAATGGGCATGGTTTTTATGCTTACCAGCAGTTGCAAGAAGGATAAAGATGAAATCAACTCACCTCCTCCATCAGATAGTATCGTAAAGGACATAGACGGTAATGTCTATCACACGGTTACCATAGGAACGCAGATCTGGATAGTTGAAAACCTTAAAACGACAAAATACCGCAATGGCGATCCTATTCCCAATGTTCCTGATAGCGCACAATGGAATAATTTAACCACTGGAGCATACTGTTGGGTCAGCAACGATATGGCCAACAAGGAAACGTATGGCGCATTGTATAATTATTATGCC
>CAISJJ010000227.1 GCA_903885595.1 uncultured Bacteroidales bacterium | reverse complement strand
TTTATTGATTGACTGATTGACTGATTGATTGATTGACTGATTGATTGACTGATTGACTGATTGACTGATTTAACAAAGACTCACCAACTTACTTGATCACCTGTCCGCCCGTCCCCCTGTTCTTTCGTTCACCTGCTCGACACGCTGCTTGTCCACTATTCCCCCTCAAAATTTCTCCCAATGAACAATTTCTTCCATTTTTTTTCTTGCCAGATGCCGCGTTCTGTCGTCGGGTTCCTTATCGGGATAACCCAGCGGAAGGTAGGCGATGGGTTCCATATGCGCTGGTAACTGGAGAATTTTCGCGCACGCCGGGGCATCGAAATTGCAGATCCAGCAGGTGCCCAAACCTTTTTCTGCTGCAGCCAGGGTCATGTGATCGATGATGATCGATGCGTCGATATCGGCATGATCCTTCCCATCGGACCTTTTCCAGGCAGCATGATGATCAACGCTAATGACCACAACCACCGGAGCCTGCAGGAACCATGGTCGGTTATAGGTTTTCGCCAGTTCATTCCGCATGTTTTTATCACGGATCACAATCAGATGCCATGGCTGATAATTGGCAGCAGAGGGTGCAATCCTGCCACATTCCAGGATATATTGCAGTTTATCTTCCTCTACAGGTATATCCCTGTAATTCCTGACACTGTACCTGGCTTTGGCTAATTCGTAGAAACTGGTCATTATAATTAAGAATTAAAAATTAAAAATTACGACATTTTGTCATTGGCAATTGGTAATTGGTAATTGGAAAGTGGTAAATTATATGCTCCACGTCGACAATCCCTTCGAGGTAAACTCATATCGTTTCGTTTGTCCACCGAATTTTTTCAATGCTTCGATCACCTTCGACCGGTTATTCCCGGGACAATAGAAAAACATAAACCCGCCGCCACCGGCGCCGGAAATTTTCCCGCCGGTTGCCCCGTTTTGCATGGCTGTATCGTATATTTCATCAATAAACGCATTGCTGACGCCTTCGGCCAGGTTCTTTTTAAACCGCCAGCCAAAATCGAGAATTTCGCCAATCTTATCCAATTCTCCCATCAGAATGGCCTCCTTCATCATAACGGCCTGTTCTTTTAATTTGTGCATGGCTTCCAGTGATTTCGCATTTTTTGCCAGCACATTCCTGGTTTGCTGTTCGATGATTTTCGAGGATAAACGGCTTGTTTCGGTATGATAAAGGATCAGGTTGTGTGCCAGTTCATCCAGGTATTTTTCACGGATCCGCAATGGATTCACGATTACCTTATCCTCCCTGAAAAACTCCATAAAATTCACCCCGCCAAAGGTTGCGGCATACTGATCCTGCTTCCCGCCTGCCATAACGAGGTCGGTGCGTTCAATTTCATAGGCCAGGTGGGCCAGGTCGTATTCACCCATCGGGAGATTGAGCCATTCGGCAAATGCCCCGACAATGGCGACAACCAGCGTCGATGAGGTACCCAATCCCGAACCCGGAGGTGCATCAACATAGGTTGAGAGTTCGAAAGAGAGCGGTTTGTGTGAAAAATCGCGGACAATCCTGTTATAAATTCCTTTGTGAAGGTCAAGGTTCCCGTCGATGGTCAGGTGATCGGCAGAATCCAGGGTATAAAACTCACGTTTATCAAGTGAATTGAGCACGATCCGGCCGTCGTTTCTTGGCTGGATTGTTGCATAGGCATACATGCTGATGGTGGCATTGAGGATGGCACCGCCATAGAGTTCCGAAAACGGTGCCACGTCGGTGCCTCCACCGGCTAAACCCAAGCGTAAGGGCGCTTTGCTTCGAATGATCATATCAATAATTCAAAAATTATAAATCAAAATTCAAAATTACAAAGCAACTGGTTAACTTTTCATAAAAGAATCTGGTAAATAATTCTTTTACTCCTTTTAGAATCATTGCCATTAGCTGTCAACTAACAATTGATCAATCGTATCAACCATTCTTGCCCATGAATATTTTGCCTTCTCAACCGAAGCATTGGCAGAAAACACCGCCTCTTTTTTTTCAGTATAGAAACGGACGATCGCAGAGGCAATTTCTTGAGGATCAGGTTTGACTACATACCCCACTTGTTCGTTCGGTACAAATTCAGCAAGACCACCCACATCGGTTATGATCATGGGTTTGTCGAAATGGTAGGCAATCTGTGTCACACCGCTTTGGGTGGCGCTTTTGTAAGGCTGAACCACCAGGTCGGCCGCGCAGAAATAATTTACCACCTTACTGTCGGGGATGAAATCATTGCTCATGATCACCACATCTTCAAGATGGTTGCGAGCGATGATCTCCTGGTAAGGCTTTGGATCACAATAAAATTCACCTGCAACGACCAGCTTAAGCTTCATCCTGCGTAACCGTTCATCAGCAAATGCCTCCAGCAGCAAGTCTAGCCCCTTGTAATCGCGGATAAAACCAAAAAACAGGATATGATGGAATGACCGATCGAGTTGAAGCCTGGCAAGGGCCTCATTCTTCGGGATGGAAGCCCCGAAATTGTCGTACAACGGATGAGGGCAATACAGTTTCGGTTTTTGGGAATCAAATGTTTCCAGGTCGTCAAGCACTGATTTCGACATGGCTACGCATCCGTCAACAGCGCCGATCCAATAGCCTGAAAGCAACCGGTCGCCGATTCGCTTCTCATGCGGGATCAGGTTATCAATGATGGTGATGATCCGGGTATGTTTGTTTCCTTTGATGATCCGGCAGATGGTTCCGAAACAGGGAGCCATGAATGGCATCCAGTATTTGACGATGACAATATCAGGCTTCTGTTTTCTGAGGGCAAGTCCGACCCTGATCCAATTTAGGGGATTGATACTGTTTACCCTTATGTATATTGGAACGCCGGAAGGCGCCGGTTCCGACGATAACTGTGTTTTCCCCGGGAAGAGCAATGACGGGTATTGAAGGCTGAATGTATAGATACGGGCATCATCACCATTCACCCGGTATTCATGAATCAGACGTTCGTTAAAAGTAGCAAGCCCGCCCCTGAGAGGATGAGCACTGCCGATCAGTACAATTTTTCTTTTTCGCAACATTCTTTTACTCAATCAGGAGCAGCGTAAAACGGAATGTAGAACCATGTCCATGAACACTTTCCACAGAAATGGTCCCTCTGTTTTTTTCGATAAATTCCTTACAAAGAATCAGCCCCAAACCTGTGCCCTGTTCATCGGCTGTGCCTGCAGTTGAAAATGTCTGATCAAGTTTAAAAAGTTTTGCGACCATTTCTGGCGCCATGCCAAGTCCGTTATCCTTAACCATAACTTCAATCCTGTCGGGCAACCGCTTGGCGCCCAATACAACAGCGCCTTCCATAGCCGTGTATTTCAGCGCATTGGAGACCAGATTTCTCAACACAGTCCTGATCATGTTTTTATCTGCGAACACCATGATTTCACCCTCTGCGGAACTTGCCAGGTTGACCTGTTTTTCAAATGCAGTGACAGTATAAAATCCGACAACCTGATCAATGATCCTGACCAGATTAAATTTTTCAGGATTGGCCTCCATCCTGCCTGTTTGCACGCGTGCCCATTGAAGCAGATTATCAAGCAATTTCAGGTGACTTTTTGACAGATCATGAAGACTGGCCAGAATTTCATGGGTTTCCTTTCCGGTAAGCAGATCAATATCCGTTCTGAGCATTTCCGAAAGCGAAATCAACGTGGTGATCGGGCTCCGGAGATCGTGGGCGATAATAGAGAAAAATTTATCTTTGGTTGTATTGAGATCTATTAATTCCTTTTTCTGTTTTTCCAGTTCCTCCTTTTGTCTGATGATTTCGCGGTTTTGCGCTGCCAGTTGCTCTTCAGCAAGATTCATGTCGCGGAGCCGGCCAACGAGTGCCCTGAGAACTCCGGTAATTACCGTGGTTTCATTCCTGGTAATCGCATAAAATAATTCCTGGCTGAAGCGGTAAAGAAAGGAGTGTGAAAGGGCAGTTACAGTAGCTGAGCGTTCCTTTTTATCAAGCAGGTAATATTTCCCGAAAACATCGCCTTTATTGAGGACTGAAAAAATGTAGTCGTCGTCATGCACTTTAACCCGCCCGTCGACAATGATGTACATGGCATCTCCCATTTCGCCCTTCAGAACGATATGCGATCCCTCTGAAACCTCCATTTCAATCAGGTTTTCAGCAATCTGCCGTAGAAGTGATTCAGGCGATTCGGTAAAAATAGAAACTGTTTTAAGAAAAATTACCCTGCGTTCAATATCCATTATAATTAACCATTTAGACAGATCAATTTGTACTGCTCAGTCCGAGTTTTTCTTCAACCAGGTAATTATTCCTGTCTGAGGCACTGCGTGAAATGAGTTCACCGAGAAAACCGGCAACAAATAATTGCGTACCCAAAATCATGGCAAGCAAACCAAAATAAAACAAAGGACGTTCCGTCATTTTAACGGCTTGGTTGAAAAATTTCTCGTATGCAAGGTGGCCGGCAATGATGAACCCCGACATAAATATCAAACTTCCCCAGAGACCGAAAAAGTGCATAGGCCGTTTACCAAACCGGGAAGTAAAGGTGATCGTCAACAAGTCAAGATAGCCTTTGTAAAAGCGGTCGAGTCCATATTTTGTCTTCCCGAATCTCCGTTTCTGGTGATGTACCACCTTCTCTCCTATTTTTGAAAATCCGGCCCATTTAGCCAGGAAAGGGATATAGCGATGCATATCGCCATATACTTCTATGCTTTTAACCACCTCCCTCCTGTAAGCTTTTAGTCCGCAATTAAAATCATGGAGCTTGATGCCTGACATGCTGCGGGCCGACCAGTTATAAAATTTCGTCGGGATGGTTTTTGATAGCGGATCATGGCGTTTTTTCTTCCAGCCCGACACGATGTCGAAATCCTGTTCCATGATCATCCGGTACATTTCGGGAAGTTCATCGGGACTATCCTGCAAATCGGCATCCATTGTAAAAACCACATCCCCCGACGCCTCCAGGAAACCCACATTCAAGGCAGCGGCTTTACCATAGTTACGCCTGAACTTAATGCCTTTTATTGATGGGTTTGTTTTTTGCAGTTCCACGATCACCGCCCAGGAACGATCCCTGGAACCATCATCCACAAAAATAACCTCATAGGAATATTTGTGGGCGAGCATAACACGGTCAATCCAGGCAGCCAGTTCAGGCAGGGACTCATCTTCATTAAGAAGCGGGATTACAACAGAAATGTTCATCCGGATCGGATTACATGGACGTTTTAAGCGCAGGATCTTCCTTTTTCAGGAAAATCGCCAAAATCAGTCCGATGATAGCCGACATCACCGCATAAATAACAAGTCCCCATACAGTCATCATAACGGGCGTCATGAATTTTGCTGACATTTCAACCGCCTGTTCAATTTGTTCGTCCGACATGTCGGGACTTGACGTCATGATATTTGCCCGCACCTGATCAAGTGTTTCATTGATAAAACCAGGATGGATAAACTGCACAAAAACAAAAAGGTATACCGAAGCAAGTACCCCGGCGATCAGCCCAATCCAGAAACATGAGCTGAATGCTTTACCAAAGGTCAGGAACCCGTTGGTATATTTTTTCCGGTATTCAAGGGTTCCCCATACCATCCCGGCGATCAGGAAAATATAGCCGATCCAGTTGATGGTCTTGTTCAAATAAAGATCCAACAGGAACATAATGAGGGAAAAAACGATCATGGCAGCGCCAGTGATCAATCCATAAAAAACTCCGTTTGAAATGACTGACCTCGGTTTTTCTTCCATGGGATAAAGTTTTAAAGTTGGTTTAATTTACTGACATATATTTTACAAAACAGGTTTGACAGTGTAACTGTATTACTTTCAGTTCCTGCTTCAATCCTTTTAGAATGGGCATTTCATGGCAAACATACAAAAAAAACAACTGCCATGTAAAAAGAGTCCGGAAAATTTGTACTTTTGCCTCGGGTAAGTCTTATACGACCAGCTCCTGTCTAACTCCCCCAGGTTTGGAAGAAAGCAAGGGTACGATGGTCGAGCGGTGCGATATAAGGGGCTTACCCATTTTTTATTTATAAATGAATATCGAATATTGAACAATGAGTCTGCTCCGAAAAGGCAATTTAACGGAAAACCGGACACTGAGCGAAGTCGAAGTGTCCTTATTAACAGGTGTTTGCATCCTTCGACTCCGCTCAGGATCCAATTGTTCGGACTTTTCGGAGTGGACTCTTAATTAAAATTTCCTAATGATCCTGACAATTTCCGAAATAAGATCCGGGATTTGGTCAAATGTGATTTTCCATACAATCTGAAGGTCAACCCCAAAATAATCATGAACAATCTGCTTCCTGAATGTCTTCAAGTAAAAGAAAAGGAGTTCTTTTAGACATAGATCAGATCTTTTTGAATTTCTTCAAAATACTTTGGTTTTACCCCTTTTTTCGATACGAGATCGACTTTCCGATTAAGAATTTTCTCAAACTCTTCCGCTAAATCAATAAATTCAATTCCAATGGGTTGGTCATAATCAATAAGAATGTCAATATCACTATCATCCCGAAAATCTTGTCTTGTAAAAGAACCGAAAATTCCGATTGAAGTTAAATGATACCTTGTTGAAAGATCTGCCTTGTTATCCCTCAGCGCCTTGGTAATATGTTCCTTGTCGATCATAAAACAAAGGTACATTACTATTTGGTAAATTCAAATAATTTGATTGTGCTCAATCGAATTCCATAATCTCAAATCTCCTCTTACAATTAACAACAAATGCGCTATTCTCTCCCTTTTTCTTACCTTTGCCGGTTCAACCGGATATTTGTGCATTTTACTCTGAGATATTTTTTCGTTTTACTCGCAGGCCTGTTCTTTCAGGGCATTGTATTTGCCCAAAAAACTGTTATCACGGGTACCGCCCCCGGGGCCGAACATAAAATGATCAGGATCACTACACCCGGCGACCTGATCACCTTCTGGGAAAAGACCCTTGCTGAAACCAGAATCGATTCAACCGGTCACTTTAACGTATCGGTCACACTGGATAAGACTGCGTTTATTTTTATTTCCATCGGATTTCACCGCGCTGAATTGTTTATCGAACCTGCCAAAAAATACGATCTGCAGATTGACCAAATGAGATATGATGAGTTGACTGATGTAAACCCGCTGATCGAATCTCAAAATCTGGTGTGTACGATCATGAATCCCGATTCGCTGGGGCTCAATACGCTGGTTGGCGAATTGGATTCGGTTTACAGCAGGTTTTTAATGAAGAATTTTAACGCCCTCTACCGTGACCGTAACAAAGTGCTGCTCGATACCTTTCGCGTTGAGCTGAATCAGAAGTTCGGAGCCGTGAAAAATACATATTTTATCAACTATGCCGCATACAAACTTGCCTCGCTCGACCAGTTAACACAATATTACAACCAGGTACAGCTCACCATAAAATATTTTTCGGATCAACCGGTTTTGTATAACAATGTGGAGTATATGGATTTTTTCAACAGCTTTTTCTCCAAATATATCACGGTTACTTCCAACATCCTGCGCAAAATCGATTTTCACCCGCTCCTGAAATCCCCCGATCCATATTCGGCAGTTTTGAAATCGATGGGCGCCGACACCCTGCTGAAAAATACACGGTTGCGTGAACTGGTGATGCTGAAGGGATTGATGGAACTTTATTATACGCCAACCTACAGCCAGGAGGAGATTATTGCTGTTATTGCACGTGCCAAAGAAAAGACCCTGTACCCTGAGAATCGTGTGGTTGCCGAAAACATGATCAGTTTGCTGACTAAACTGAAACCCGGTTCACAGGCTCCTGAATTTACGCTGATAAGCCGCGAACAAAAGGAGGTTTCATTAAAAAGTTTGAGGGGGAAGCCGGTGGTGTTATGTTTCTGGACAACCTATTGCGATGATTGTTTGTCGGAGATGGAAATGATCAAACCCTTGTATGATGCCTACAAGGATAAAGTTCACTTTGTCAGCATTTCGGCTGATAAATATTTCAGCAAGATGCTTTTTTTCATCAACCTGAAGAGAGATTATGTGTGGACCTTCCTGCATATCGGCGATCATATGGAGGTATTGAAAGATTATGATGTAAACAACTACCCACTTTTTGTGATAATAGACAAGGAGGGGAAAATTTTTAAATATCCGGCCGACAAACCGGGCAGCGGCCTCGAAACCGATGTACAAAAATTATTGGAGGAGTAAACCAAACCATGTTTGACTTTTTTAAGAAGATGCTGGGAAATAAATCCCAGCGCGATATCAGGGAGATCAATCCGTTGGTTGACAAAGCCCTTGAAGCATACGAAGAGGTAAAAACCCTTTCGAATGATGAACTTCGTGCGCGCACAATCGACTTCAAGCGCAGGATAAGCGAATATCTGGAGGGGAAGCAGAAAGAGATTGCCGAACTGAAAGAACAGATCAATTCAGATGAGCTTGAAATTGATGAAAAGGAAAAGTTATATGGTGTACTCGACCGGC
>CAISJJ010000226.1 GCA_903885595.1 uncultured Bacteroidales bacterium | reverse complement strand
CCTCATCGTTCTACCAATGTTGCGCTCCTACGGAGCGTATGGAAGAAACAATCCGCGCAATCATTTAAGCCAAAAAATCTGATTTCCAACACTTTACTATTCACCAGAAACAATCCGCGCAATCATTTAAGCTAAAAAATCTGCGATCCTGACGATGTACTCTCCTTCCCCGGGTTCTTCCAGCTTCACCTCCACCACCTGATTAACAAAGGCCGGGTTATAAGCAGTTTTCACCCTGATATAGTTCTCTGTAAACCCATGCATGAATCCCATTGCATGATCAGATTCAAACAGTACATGGGCCTCCATGCCCTGGTTTTGCAGGTAAAATCTGCGTTTTTTATCTTCCGACATGCGATGCAGCCGGTCGCTGCGCTCCTTCTTAACCCTGTCGGCGACGAACGACTCCATTTTGGCTGCGAGCGTATTGTCGCGCTTTGAATAGGTGAACACATGCATATAGGAAATATCGAGATCTTCGAGGAAACGAAAAGTGTCACCGAAATCCTCGTCTGTCTCGCCGGGAAACCCGGTTATCACATCGGCTGCAATGCAGGCGTGTGGCAGCAGCGAACGGATTTTCATTACCCGGTCGGCATAGAGTTCACGATTATATTTACGGTGCATCGCCTTCAGGATTTTATTGCTGCCCGACTGTAATGGGATATGAAAATGGGGCATGAAAACGTCCGAAGCTGCCACGAATTCGATGATCTCATGGTTGAGCAGATCGGGTTCGATGGAAGAGATCCGGATGCGGTTCATCCCTTCAAGCTGGCCGAGCGTCCGGATGAGCTGGTAGAAACTCTCCCCGTTTTGCCTTCCGAAATCACCGATATTCACGCCGGTCAGCACAATTTCTTTAATGCCATGGCCTGAAATTTCTAAGGCATTCTTTACGACATTCTCAATGGTATCGCTCCGGCTTCTTCCCCTGGCCAGCGGAATGGTGCAATAGGAACAGTAATAATCGCAGCCGTCCTGGATTTTTAAAAAGGAACGGGTTCGGTCGCCAAACGAAAAGGAGGGAACAAATGCATCGTGGCCTGCCTTAACGGCTGATGTAATGCCGCCATGATAATCGGGATAAGCGTGCAGGGGCCCGGTTGACGGTTCGGATTTGCCAGAAGGTGCATTATCACAATCGGGATTTTGATTTTCCACTGCATGTTTATGGGCACTGCTTTGGCCATCCTGGTCGAGCCTGGCTAGCTCCTCCAGCAGCTGAAATTTCGCGGAATGGCCCAGCACGAGGTCGACACCCTCCATTTGTGCCAGTTCGCCGGGCTTGAGTTCCGAAAAGCAGCCGATCACGGCGATACGGGCATGGGGATTTATCTTGTGGGCCTGGCGTATCGCGGCACGGCATTTTTTCTCGGCAACAGCCGTCACCACGCAGGTACTTATCACATAAATATCGGCCGTATCATGAAAATCGGCTATTTCAAACCCGTGATCCTGGAATTGCCTCGAGAGCGAAGAGGCTTCAGCAAAATTGACCTTGCAGCCGAAATGATGAAACGCGATGGTTTTGAACTTCATTCTGCAAATTTACAAAGGTTGCCTGAATTAATCAGCTGGTTTTATTAATGACCCTTCGGCTGGCCCCTTGAAAGTGAGGGAAAAGGTTTGCCGATGATTTCGAACGGTTTCGACAGAGAAAGGGTGTAAAATAATTCTGAAATTTACCATTCTTTACTGAGAAAAAAACTGTTTTATCCTGGTGAAGGCTCCCCTCCCCTCCAAGGGGAGGGGCAGGGGAGAGGTCATTTATTGCATGGGTTTCACTGATTATTTGTTTTCCGTCAGAGAAGTCAGGGGAGAGGTCATTCATAATCTGTTTCATGTTCACAATCAAACTAAATTTTATTACATTTGTGTAAGGTTTATACATACGCTTTCCGGGGCCGGTATCTGCAAATTTTATTATTCACCAGTGGAAGGAAAAAGTGTTCAGATCAAACGTACAACCATGCCTGTCACCGGCATGTCGTGTTCAAACTGTGCATTGAACATTGAGCGCAATGTACGCAAAATGGCTGGCATTGAAGAGGCGAATGTAGACCTGGCAGGTGAAAGACTCACCGTAGCGTTCGATGCGGAAAAACTGGATGAAAAGGAGATCATTGCATGTGTAAAAAGAATTGGTTTCGGCATTGCTACCGGTAAGACCGAACTGCCTGTCACCGGCCTGCATGATCATTCCGATGCACTGGCGCTGGAAAAGCTGCTCCTGAGGCAGGAGGGGGTGCTCGGGGCCAATGTGAGCTATACGACCGAAAGGGTGGCGCTGGAATATATACCGGGAATGACAGGAATTGCCGAAATCGCCCGGGTGATGCACAAAGCCGGCTACGATCCTGTGCAGGCAGGCGAAACCGAAGAACTCGATGATGTGGAGGCCCGGGTGCGCAGCAAAGCGCTCCGGCAACAAAAACATCTGCTCATCACCGGGTTGATATTTACAACACCGCTTGTCATTTTCAGCATGATGCGCGATTTTGGGATTGCCGGCTTCCGGTACGACCAGGAAGCCATGCTCCTGGTGGCCACGGTAGTGCAGTTTGTGGTAGGATGGCAGTTTTATGTCGGCGCCTGGAAAAGCTTGCGGTCAGGCAGCGCGAACATGGATGTGCTCATTATGCTTGGTTCATCGGTAGCCTATTTCTCCAGCCTGCTGGTCACGGTTGGCATTATCAACAGTCCCAACGTGTTTTTCGAGACAGGCGCCGCCATCATTACCCTCATCCGGCTGGGCAAGTACCTCGAAGCCCGTGCAAAAGGCCGCACATCTGAAGCGCTGAAAGCATTGATGGGTCTGCGGGCTAAAACGGCCCGGGTGATCCGCAGCGGCGCTGAAATTGAGATCAGCATCGAGCAGGTTGTGGTGGGCGATACGGTTGTGGTGCGCCCCGGCGAGAAGGTGCCGGTCGACGGGATCATCAGTCAGGGACGTTCGGCTTTCGAAGAATCGATGATCACCGGCGAATCCATGCCGGTAAGCAAAGGTCCGGGCGACGATGTAATCGGGGCCACCATCAACACGGAGGGGCTGATCAGGTTCGAAGCTACCAAGATAGGGAAGAACTCGACGCTGGCGCAGATCGTCAAGCTGGTTCAGGAGGCGCAGGCCAGCAAGGCTCCTGTTCAGAAACTCACCGATGAGATTGGAAAGTACTTTGTTCCCATCATCGTCGTGCTGGCATTGATGACCTTCGCCGGCTGGCTGTTCGTTGCGCGGGGCGATTGGACAGATGCCATGATGAATGCCATTGCAGTACTGGTGATTGCCTGTCCCTGCGCTATTGGACTGGCCACCCCGACGGCCATCATGGTGGG
>CAISJJ010000225.1 GCA_903885595.1 uncultured Bacteroidales bacterium | reverse complement strand
TCGAGAGAAAAGGCTTTATACCCGAACCGGCGGGTAAGATATAGCAGGTATTCACCATAGGCGCCACCCACCTCAAGAATGGTAAGTCCCGGTTTTGCTGGCAGTTTCTGATCGAAAACCTTAAGAATCTCCCTGATAAGCAAACTCGTTTTGTTATTTTTTTTTCCCGGTTTCTCTTCCCAGTAATCTTCCCAGAAAGTCTGTCCGGTGAGTTTTTTATCTGTCATAATATTTTGAACTTGAATAGTATTGTTGATAATTCTATGCAGCAAAGGCATTATTATTCCTCTTTGAATGAAAGAATGGTTTCCACAAACAGCGATATATCATATTTGGCGCTGAATATGCGGTAAAGTTCAGCAATCATCGGGAAATGATCCTCAACACACATTGTTTTCGAAATCTCTTCATAAAAAACATTAACAGCAGTCTTTCCCTCAAGAACCAATTCATGTGAAACATGTTCTGTGAAAAAACCTTTGCCAATCAGGAGTCCCAGTGTGCGATTTCGGCTGAGATCATTGAGTGCCGTAAGCGCGAAGTCGCCATAACCACAATAGTTGAACAAAGTATCCTCCCGGCCGCCAAAATGGCGTAACACCCTCCGCATTTCACGAAATGCTTTTGTGAGAACCAGGAACCGAAGATTGGGAGAATTAAACTGTGCGTCGACAATACCTAATACGACAGCGTAAATATTTTTCAGAATACTGAGAATTTCAACGCCTCTAAGGTCATCTGAAAAATCAAGGTGAATATTTGTATGGACAAAAAGATCCGGAATCATGGCAATTTGCTCCTTTTTCTCAAACCCAAGCGTAAAGCCTGTTGGCTGCCTGTTAATGATTTCCCTGGCAAAACTGGGGCCTTTCATGGTGCAAACGGGATTCGGAAATTCATCTTTCAAACATTCCAGTATAGTTTGATGCCCGCAACCAAATCCCTTGGCCAGGTTCACAAACAATGCACCCGGAGGTAAATGGGGGCGGATCGATTTAAGATGATCGATCATAACTACTGAAGGAATGGCAAGAAAAATAATACCGGCATGTTCGAGCATGTGGTTTTCGGTCGTTGCGTGCAATCCCTGATTCAAACGAAGCGTTGGAAAATACTTTGAATTAATCCGCAGATGGTTGATATCAATCACAACCTCTTTCTCTATTGAATGAAGGAGAATGGGTGTCTTTTCAGTTTCTGCAAGGATATTTCCCAAAGCTGTACCAATGGTGCCTGCGCCAATAATGGCAATCTTAAATTGTTGATTTTCCATACTTTATTTTTCTTGTGATGTTGAAAACAAGATGTTGAAACATGCTCCATTTTTCCCACTGAATTCGAGACTTGCCTCAATTTGCTCCACCAAAATCTGAACGATTTGCATTCCCATCGATTGGCTGTTCTTTATATTAAAATCATCAGGTAACCCGATTCCGTCATCGCAAATGGAGATGGTATATTTTTCTTCATCCTCAGGGATGAGAATAACCCAAACAGTACCCGTACGGTTCCAGGGGAAAGCATACTTGTAAGAATTTGTCATCAATTCGTTAACAATCAAACCAAGGGGAAGTGCCATTTCGATGGAGAGCTGGCATGACCTGATGTCGGTTTTAAGCCGGATAAGATCATTTTTAAAGGAACTGGAAATGATGAGCGTCAGGTGGCGGAGATAATCATCAAAAGGGATATGACTAATATCCTGATTGTGATAAAGTTGTTCATGCACCAGTGACATGGTTCGCAACCTGAGCTGAAGATCGGTAATTGAACTGTTGAGTTCGGAATTGTGAGGCTGGTTTCGCTGCATGGTCATCAGGCTGACCAGAATGGCAAAATTATTTTTGACGCGGTTGTGAATCTCCCGTAGAAGGTACTCTTTCTGCCGGGCATTTTCAGACAGTTCCTCTTCATGTTTCATCTGCTCTGAAATATCCCTTACCACAGTGATCATCTCTTTTATCTCGCCCGAGCCCGGATCGAGGATTGGATTAATATTTGATTCGGCCCACAACCATGAACCATCTTTTCTTAACGCCTTGTATCTGTATTGGGAAGATTTTTTCGTACGAAATAATTCAAGAAACCGGTAATTAACTGTCACCCGGTGCGAAGGTTCTACCAAGTCAAGTGGGGTGTTCATCCGGAGAATTTCATGTTGAGGATAGCCGTAAAGCTTTTCACATGATGGACTTATATATAGCCTTCGCATATTGGCATCAAGCAGGGAGATTACATCAGCAGAATTATCTGCAAGAAAGCGGTGCATTTCTTCACTCCTGTGAAGACGCCCTTCTGCTTCAATGCGTTCATGTATCTCTGCCTGCAACTGCTCATTCAAAACCTGTAGCTTATTTTTTCGATTACGGCTCTTGACTGCGAGCATATTGATGAACAGAACCAATGCCATTAACGAAAGGAATGCAATTTCGTAAATAATTGTCTGATAACGATGCTTATGAAGCAGCAAATACTTGATCTCGTTTTCTTGTATCAGCAGTTTATTGTTTGCTTCGGCTGATCTGATATTATGGTTAGTGACCATCATAGCAATCTCCGCATCGTTTTGTTCTTGCCTGAACTTTTGACTGTATTTGACACTTTCAGTAAAGTACATCATTGCTTCCTTGAATTTTTTCTCTTTTTTTGCGAAATCAGAGAGCATCCTATAAATAATCTTCAGAAGATAATTATTTTTATCTGGGAGTGCTAGTTTCAATGCTTTTTCTAAATACTTTTTAGCTGAATCTTTTTGATTAATGAGCCAAAACGCTTCCCCGACATTGATATAAGAGCTTGCGATCATCTTTGAAGAGCCTTTCATTTCGCGGATGTGCAAGGCTTTGAGATTGTAATTCAGGTTTGACCCGCATTCGTTAAGTAATTGGAAAATACTGGCCATACGCGTATAATTTACTGCAATTTCAAAATCATCGGTCTTCTGTTGAAATAACATGGTCGATATTTTGTATGTATGTAAAGCTTTGCTATACTGTTTCTTTTGCATGAAAGCATCTCCCAGCAGTCTATATGCCCTTGCTTCGAGCCACACAGCTTTTCCCTTTTGAAAATAGAATATCGAATTATAAAGGTTACGAAGGGCTTGATCTATATTCCCATGACCCAGGTCAATTTGCGCCTGATTCGAAAAAGTCCTTCCTTTTATAACAGGATCAGGTATCTTGTTTACAATCCGGATCATGTTCTGCAAATATTCCTCCGCAAGCTCATATTCTTTAATTCTAATAAAAACTCCTACGATATTATTGTAGCTGGTGGCTGTGTTTTCAGAATTTCCCCATTGATTATTAATATCAGCGATCATTAAATCATATTCAAGTACTTTCTGGAAATTCTCCTTTTGATAATAGTAGTTTACAAGAATATCTAATGAATCAACGCGCCTTTTGGCATTGACCGAATCTTTTTCTTCTTTAGCTTTTATTGAAAAGGCAAAGAAGGGAACAAATAATAGGAACGTACAAATCCTGATCGCTTTCATAATGCTTTTTACAGGGAATTATCCCGGAATATCTGGCCAATTATTATGATTTCCTTCCCTTGCCCAGGGTGATCGGTCTGTGTGAAATGGAATTCATAGCAAAAATAGAAAATAATCTTAATTTTGTGGCTGGCTTGATCTTCATTCAACCCACGTATCTATGGAAATTGAAAATAAAAACGTACTCGTCACTGGTTCGGGAGGTTTCATCGGAAGTCACCTGGTTGAGGAATTGGTCAGGATGAATTGTCAGGTGAAGGCATTTGTTCATTATAATTCTTTCAATCGCTGGGGCTGGCTTGATTCACTGCCAAAGGAAATGATGACGCATATCGATGTTTTTTCCGGTGATATCCGCGATCCAAACGGGATGCTCGAAGCTATGAAAGGCGCCGAAGTGGTATTCCACCTGGCCGCACTGATCGGAATCCCATACAGTTATCACTCACCGGATGTGTATGTTGACACGAATGTGCGCGGAACCCTGAACGTGATGCAGGCTGCACGGCAACTTGGGGTCAAAAAAGTGCTGCATACCTCAACTTCCGAAGTTTACGGAACAGCACAGTTTGTTCCGATAACCGAGGAACATCCGATAAATCCGCAGTCGCCCTACGCTGCAACGAAAGCGGGTGCCGATTTTCTCGCCCTCACTTTTTACCGCTCCTTCGGAACGCCGGTCACCGTTGTGCGGCCCTTCAATTCCTATGGCCCGCGCCAGTCGGCAAGGGCTATCATCCCCACCATCATAACGCAGATCCTCTCGGGTAAGACGAAACTGTCGCTCGGTTCCCTAACCCCCACCCGCGACCTGAATTTCGTTCGCGATACGGCCATGGGCTTTATCAAAGCGGGAGAGAGCGACCTGGCACTGGGTGAGGTGGTAAATCTTGGGAGTAATTACGAGATCAGCATTGGCGACCTTGTAAATAAAATCGCACTGCTGATGGACACTGAAATAACCATTGAAAGTGCGGATGAACGCAAAAGACCTGAGAAAAGTGAAGTTGAACGTCTCTGGGCGGAAAACAGAAAAGCTTTTGAATTGCTGAACTGGTCGCCCCGGTATACACTTGACCAGGGCCTGGAGGAGACCATCAGCTGGTTCAGGGAGCCGGGTAATCTTGCGCTGTATAAAGCAGATATTTATAACATTTAACCGCCCATGAAAGCAGTTATTCTTGCCGGGGGAAAGGGAACCAGGCTAAAACCATACACTACGGTGATTCCGAAACCGCTTGTCCCGGTAGGTGAAAAGGCCATCCTCGAAATACTGATCACGCGGTTGAAAAAGGAGGGCGTTGATGAGGTTTTCATTTGTCTGAACCACTTTGCAGAGATCATCATGGCCTTTTTTGGCGATGGCAGCCGTTTTGGATTAAAAATCAACTATTCCCTCGAAGATGAACCGCTGGGTACGGTAGCCCCGATAAAACTTATCAACGGTCTCCCTGAAAATTTCCTTGTGATGAATGGCGATCTGCTTACCGACCTGCCTTTTCATGAATTATTTGATTACCACATGAACGGCAAGGCTTTGCTTACAGTCTCTACCTTTACACGTAAAAATAAAATCGATTTCGGTGTCATTGACGTGGATCCGGTATCCCTTTTTGCTACCGGGTTTCGCGAAAAACCCGAATATACCTTTGATGTCAGCATGGGTGTTTATGCGATGAACCGGGATGTCCTCGAATTTGTTCCCCCCGGAACACATTTCGGTTTCGATAATCTCATGCTCACCCTGCTCGAAAAAAAGCGCCCTGCAAAAATCTTTCCCTACGGAGGTTACTGGCTCGATATCGGTCGACCCGACGATTATGAGAAGGCCAATGAAGATATTGAAAAACTTAACAATCTGCTGTGAAAACCATTCTGGTCACCGGCGCAGCAGGCTTCATCGGCAATGCCCTTTCAGGCAAGTTGCAGGAAGCCGGATATGAAGTATTTGGGTTTGATATCGGTCAGGGTGACATCACGGACGAAAAAGCGCTGCATCCTTTTCTCGACATGAAAATCAGCCATGTGTTCCATCTGGCAGGAAAGACTTTTGTCCCCGAAAGCTGGAAGGAGCCGTTTGGTTTTTTCCAGGTGAACCTGATGGGTACCGTCAACGTCCTTGAATTTTGCAGAAAACTTGGGATCCCGCTCACCTATGTCAGTTCTTACCTGTATGGTGAACCTGATTATCTTCCTGTTGATGAGAATCATCCCGTTAAATCATACAATCCCTACAGCCAGAGCAAGGTGATGGCCGATGCCACATGCCAGTTCTATACGCGGCAATACAATGTTCCGGTCACCATTTTCAGGCCTTTTAATGCATATGGACCGGGCCAGTCAAGGCTTTTCCTCATTAATGAGATCATTTCAAAGGTTATGGATCCGGCCATCCCTGTCGTGGAAGTTATGGATCTCCGTCCGAAGCGGGATTATATTTACATCGATGACCTTGTAAGGGCATTGATTCTTTCTATTGACAAACCTCAGGGCATTTTCAACCTGGGCAGCGGTTATTCAAAAAGTGTAGAGGAGATCATCAGGCTGGTCCTTAGATTTACCGGCACATCAAAGGAATACAGATCCAAAGCCGAAATACGACCCAACGAGATATTTGACCTTTACGCGGATATAAGGAAGGCGGGCAGGGAGTTGGAATGGTTCCCGAAGGTTTCCTTTGAGGCGGGGATTGAACAGTGCATCAGGGCCTTTTCATCGAACCACTAAGGTTGCCGGCCAATGAAAAGCATCCTCTATATTAAACATGCCGATTCTTCTTTTATCCTTTCGGACCAGCACACCCTGGAAAAACAGTACCGTGTCATTCCATTCCTGATCAATCAAAGGAAATCATCTTTGTATTTCATCGGGAGGATGCTGCACCTGGTTGTATTTATCCTGCTCAATATCAGGGGATGTGCTGCCTTGGTGACCTGGTTTGGCGATTACCATGCTGCGGTCATGATTTTTTTTGGTAAACTATTCCGGATTAAGGTGATCATCTTTGCCGGCGGTCAGGAAGCGATCTGCTATCCTGAACTGCGCAAAGGAGTCTATTTTAAAAAGTGGCGGGGCCGTTTTGTTAAGTACGCCCTTTCCAATGCAAGCCTGATCATTCCGAATCATGCATCGTTGCTGTATCACGAGAACTTTTATTACACGCCCGATGGAAAAAGGGATGGCATCCGGCATTACATCCCGGGAATTAAAACCCCCGTGACCATCATTCCAAATGGCATTGACACGACGAAATATTACCGTGATGAGGCAATCCTGAAAGATCCAATGCAGGTTTTAACGGTGGGTACCATGAGCACCAACAGCGATTTCATCAATAAGGGTTTCGACCTGTTCATTGAAATGGCCCGCAGGAACCCTGACCTGCATTTTACGCTGATCGGGATCAGAAAACCATTCATGCCCTGGATCGAAGCTAATTACAAGGTCGGTGCAGTCTCCAACCTGAGTCTCATTTTTTCTTTTTGCCCCGATGATGTCTTGTTTCAGGAGTACAACCGCGCCAAGGTGTTCGTGCAGGCCTCCATCACCGAAGGGATGCCGAATACGCTGAATGAGGCCATGTTGTGTGGCTGCATCCCGGTCGGATCCAATGTTAACGGAATTCCCGATGTAATTGGCGATACCGGCATCCTGGTGCTGAAACGTGATGTAGAGGAGCTTGAAACTGGCGTTCGCAAAGCACTCACCATGAATACAGGAGATGAAGCGCGGTTGCGGATACTGTCAAATTATACGCTGAAACTTCGTGAGGAGCTGGTGCTCAAAGTGTTCGGGGAGGTGATTTAACTTAAAATGCAAATAGCAAAATTTAAAATTTAAAATGATGAGATATTAAATTGTTTATTTTTCAGTGTTTTACAATTTGTAATTTGCATTTTGACCTTTGAATTAATTTCAATATGCCCATATCCCTAAAAATTTAGCAATATTTTATTCGTTAGCTTTTTAATTAAAATTCATGATCTCCCGCGGCTTTTTTAAATCTTCCATGATTTACTCCATCGTAGGAGCCCTGCCATATGCTTCGGGATTCCTTTTGCTTCCGTGGTTTACACATCTTCTTACACCGCAGCAGTTTGGCATCAATGCCTTATATATTGCCCTGATGTATTTTATTCAGATCATCTCCTCCTATGGCATGGATATGTCGGTTTCGGTGCTCTATTTCGATTATAAGGATGACAAAGCCAGGCTGCGCGAATTCCTGGGAACGGTATTTATCGGGATTGCCATACTCGGTGCCTTTACATTTATGGTTTTCTCCCTTGGCGGCCTCAAGCTGTTCAATTTCATTTTTAAAAGCAGCGATTTCATCGAGCTCTTTCCTTTCGGACTCTTTACGATCATTTCAGGGGTATTCAACAGTTTGTTCAAAACATATTCAAGCCTGCTCATCTACCAGCAACGACCGGTAAGGTTCCTGTGGATTAACATGTCCAATTTTGTTCTTACCATTGCGGCCTCCCTGGTTCTCCTTTACCTGTTCCCATTTACACTGTATGGTCCTATCCTGGGCCGGCTGATCCCTGCGGTGGTGGTTGCATCCATCTCACTGTCACTCGTTGGCCGTGAATACGGCCTAGCATGGAACCCGGCCTATGTCAGGAAAATTGTAACCTACAGTACTCCCATCGTCATCTATGCATTGCTCACCTGGGTTGTTACCTATATTGACCGGTTCCTGATTGTCAGCCTCATGGGCGACACCACCTATGTTGGGATCTATGACATTGCCGTAAAGCTGGTCATTGGGCTTGATCTGGTGATGACCGGGCTGGTCAACACCATCAACCCGAAGATTTATTCCATCTGGAAGGGCCGCGACCTGCATGAAAGCAATACCGAGATCAACCGGTACTATAATGGTATCACAGCTTTGTTTCTCGTGGTAATCCCTCTTTTTGTGATCCTGGCGCCAATACTCATTCCGCTGGTAATTTACAAGCCAATTTATTACCAGGCATTCGGATTCCTGGCCATTCTGGCCGCCGGCTATGCAACCCGGGTTTGGTTTTACATGTTCCTGGCCCCGCTTATGTTCTTTAGGAAAACTGCGGCATTGCCCCGCGTCTTTCTGATCAGCGCCATTTTCAACGTATTGGTGGGCATGGTGCTTATTCGTTACTTTGGATTGATTGGTGCAGTTTGGACCAACTTTATGATCAAACCGGTGCAGGCCCTGCTTATGTACCTTGAATGTCGCAAGGTGTATACCTTTAAGCTGAATCCCTGGAAAATATTCTATACCCCCGTGATCTTCATCCTGGTCGTGCTGATATCGGAAACACTTGCCCCGGCCCACCTGAAGTTCCAGGTAGAAGTCGGGCAATTCATCGTTGCAATTGCATTGGTCTACTTTGCTTACCGGAAAGAACTTGTCCCCCTGTTCAGCAGATATTTAAAAACCGTGACGCGTGACACGTGACGCGTGACCAATAACGCCCGGGGCATGGCCAGTCATCGATTGTTCTGTAATTTATCCCCCTTTTTTTTGTCCCGTGTCCCGCGTCCCGTGTCCCGTTTTTGTCCCGTGTCCCGCGTCCCGTGTCCCGTTTTTGTCCCGCGTCCCGTGTCCCGTGTCCTGTGTCCCGTGTTCTTTGTCCGGCGTCCCGCGTCCCGTGTTCTTTGTCCCGCGTCCCGTGTCCCGTGTCCCGATTCCGATGTCCCGCGTCCCTGTAATTTCATCCTTCACTGCTGTCCGTATGCTTGCATTAAGTTCAAATCCCACGATCAGGCTTATGGCATTGATATAAATCCACACCAGCACGATCATCAGCGTACCAAGTGAACCGTAAAGGGCATTGTAACTCGCAAAATTATCCACATAAAAATTAAATCCGAGTGTGGTGATCACGATAAGTATTGTGGCTAACAGAGAGCCTGCCGTGAGAAATCGAAAAGATTTATGTTTGGCCGGGGCCAGATAATAAATAATTGAAATGGCCATCAAAAGCAATCCGAGGATGATCAGCCAACGCAGCAATTGCAGCAGGAAGATCATAATTGCACTGTTTTCAATGCTGTCGGGCAGTAACCATGATAACAGGGAAGACCCGAAGGTGATCAAGCCAATGGCGATAATCAGCAGAAAACTATTGATCAGAACAATAATAACGGAGATCAGATACTGTTTAAAACTCGTACGGGTTTCAATCGAATGGTATGTGTTGTTAAAGGCTTCGATAAGGCTGTTTACGCCATTGGTAGAAAAGTAAAGGGTCAGGATAAGGTTCAGGATTAACAGGCTGCTGCGGGGCCTTGTTACAATGTCAATGATAGTATCCTGTACCGATTCATATGCCAATCTGGGCATAAAATCCTTGATGATTCCAAGAAGTGAAAATTGGAAGTTTTCGATCGGGATAAATGGGATGATAGTAAAAAGAAAAATAAGGAAGGGAAAAATAGCAAGGAAAACAGAATAAGATATGGCAGCTGCCCGCGATGTGATGTAGCCTTCAGTCAATCCACGGTAAAAAAAGACACCAACATCATAAATTGGCACTCCGTCGAATCCAGGCAGTGAGATACGCTTTGAAATTTTCAGCCCCGAGGCTACGGGAAACCAGGCGAGCAGCCGATCAGACAGGTGTTTTGGGAGGGGCATTTCAGTTGCTTTTATTCCGCCTTTAAGCTCATGTCGAGGCTTCTGATCTGATGCGTAAGGGCTCCCATCGAAATGTAATCTACCCCCGTCTCTGCGTATGATCGAACATTTGACTCGTTAATTCCGCCACTGGCTTCGGTTTCAAATCGGCCGTCAATAAGCTTAACAGCTTCCCTGAGATGTTCCGGAGAAAAGTTGTCAAGCATGATCCGATCAACTTTCCCATGATTCAGCACCTGCTGCAACTCGGCAAAATTTCTTACTTCGATCTCGATCAACAGCTTTGTACCGCTTTGCCCGAAGTAGGTATGCACTGCATCGATGGCTTTTACTATCCCACCGGCAAAATCCACATGGTTATCCTTGATCATGATCATATCAAACAAACCCATCCGGTGGTTTTCACCGCCCCCTGTTTTCACGGCATATTTTTCAAGGGAACGCAGCAGGGGAGTGGTTTTTCTTGTATCCAGGATTTTTGTTTTTAGTCCGTCAAGTTTCCTGACAATCAAATTTGTGGATGTAGCGATCCCGCTAAGCCGCTGCATGAAATTCAGAACCAGGCGCTCAGCTTTAAGGATGGAGGCTTGACGCCCGCGCACTTCAAAAACGATATCCCCCTTTTTGATTAATGCACCATCATAATGATATATATATAATTGGAGTGCCGGATCGACCTTGTGAAAAATCCGCTCGGCTATAATAACGCCACACAGCACACCATTATCCTTTACTAGCAATTTTGCCATCCCCTGTGCTTCCTGCGGAATGGTTGCCATCGTTGTATGATCGCCATCACCGAGATCTTCAGCCAAAGCCCTGTCTAAAATTTCGTCAATTGTCATTAAAAAAGCCTGAATGATTAGGTGTTAGGTTAAGTGATGTTATTAAATCAAACAGATGTGCATGATTAAATCGTTAATTCTCCTGAACTTGCAGCTGTTGAAGAAGATTTTGACCATTCACCGATTTGATTAAAAAATAGACCCTGAATACTTTTTTGCCTGAGTCGAGGGTGCCGATCGAGTATTGTGAACCGTCGGGGGATGATCCCTGCCGGGTGATTTTAAAACTTTTCACCGGGTTTTGAGCGAAAAATTCCTTCATGATCTGGCCTGCCTGGGCTTTACTGTAAGAATCGTCGTAGCCCGGAAGGGTCAGATCAACCATTGCATTGAAGTGTTTCGAAACATCAGCTGCATTACCTGCCTGGATTGCAGTTGTAACCATCGTTGCGGTTTCCTCCGGGCCTGCAATGGAAAAAAAATTAATTAAGAGAAAGGCGGGGATCATCAATGCAATCAGGTTGAAAGAGTTTTTTTTCATAGGATTGATAATTTAAATGCAACTTATTGATAGTTGAAAACAGATCTCCATGTTAAATGCTTTCACAAATTTACAAAAATTCGTCCAAATTTCTCATCTTTGTATCAGAATTATCAAATATCCAGCCTAACTGTGTTAATGCAAACCGTGAATTATAATATGGGTATTCCATGTGACCGTTTTGTAAAAAATAAATACTAACACATGAAAATCAGGCTCTTACTTATTGGAAAAACTGAAGAAGATTTCCTGAAGGCAGGAATACGCGAGTATGAAACACGCATTAAAAGATACATTCCTTTTGAACTTACCGAAATTCCTGCGGTTAAGAATGCCGCAAACCTTTCACAACAGGAACAAAACCATCGCGAATCGGAAATGATCAGTAAATATATTCAAACGGGAGATATCCTCGTCCTGCTCGATGAACGTGGGAAAGAGATGCGGTCGGTTGAATTTGCATCCTTTCTGAACAGACAGTTCATTTCAGGCAATAAAAACCTGCTTTTTGCAGTGGGGGGGCCATTTGGTTTTGACGAAAGTTTGAAAAAAAAAGCATCATTCATACTTTCTCTCTCACAAATGACGTTTTCTCACCAAATGATACGGCTGTTCTTTACTGAACAGCTATATAGGGCGCTTACTATCCTCCGGGGAGAATCCTACCATCATGAATAAAGCCAGGAAGTGCCATTAACATTAACATTTTTTTAACGAAATGGTTAACAAATATTAACATCATTATATGCTGTACGTTTTTTGCATTTAATAAATTTGCACCCTTAAATAACAATATCATGTTTGAAACTGACATCAAAGAATTGAACGAAAGGATCCAAAAAGAAAGCGCATTTGTCGATATGGTGACCATGGAAATGCACAAGGTCATCATTGGACAGAAACAGATGATTGAACGCCTGATGATTGGATTATTAGCAAATGGACACATTCTGTTAGAAGGTGTGCCGGGATTGGCTAAAACATTGGCAATAAAATCACTGGCGAATTGCATCGAAGCAAAATTCAGTCGCATCCAGTTCACACCCGACCTTCTTCCTGCCGACTTGCTAGGCACCCTGATCTACAGTCAGAAAAACGAGGAGTTTAAGGTGCGTAAGGGACCCATTTTCGCCAACTTTATCCTTGCCGATGAAATAAACAGGAGCCCGGCTAAAGTGCAGAGCGCTTTACTTGAAGCCATGCAGGAACGACAGGTTACCATCGGAGACGAAACCTTCTTTTTACCCGAACCATTCCTGGTTCTTGCCACGGAGAACCCTATCGAACAGGAAGGTACCTATCCGCTGCCTGAGGCCCAGGTTGACCGTTTCATGCTCAAGGTGGTAATCGGTTACCCTGATAAAAAAGAAGAAAAAATGATCATCCGGCAGAACATCGGCAACGAAACCTTCAAAACCAGCCCGATCATAACTACCGAAGATATTATGCGTGCAAGGGCTATTGCACGCGAGGTCTACCTGGATGAAAAGATTGAAAATTATATTACCGATATTGTATTTGCCAGCCGTTTTCCGGCCGATTATAAACTAAAGAAATTTGTCGGACTTATCAGCTATGGCGGATCTCCCCGCGCAAGCATTTATCTTGCCCTTGCAGCGAAAGCATATGCGTTTATCAAACGCCGTGGTTATGTAATTCCTGAAGATATCCGGGCCATTGCACACGATGTTCTCCGCCACCGGATTGGCCTCACCTACGAAGCTGAAGCAGAAAATATCACTTCAGAAGATATTATCAATGAGATTTTAAATACGGTTGAAGTTCCCTAAAAAATCAGCGAAATAGCGAGGTGGCGAAATAGCGAAATTTCACCACCTCACCACCTCACCACCTCACTACCTCACTACCTAACAAAATATGGAATCCGCAGAACTGTTCAAGAAAGTTCGGAAAATTGAAATTAAAACCCGGGGATTGAGTAACCAGATCTTCTCCGGGCAATACCATTCTGTCTTCAAGGGCAGGGGGATGGCTTTTTCGGAAGTTCGGGAATACCAGCCCGGTGACGATATCCGCAGCATTGACTGGAACGTTACTGCCCGCTTCAATCATCCCTATATAAAAATTTTCGATGAAGAACGTGAATTAACAGTGATGCTCCTGATTGATGTCAGCGCATCGAACTCGTATGGCACACAGAAAACCCTCAAACAGGAGGTGATAACTGAAATTGCAGCTGTGCTGGCCTTCAGCGCGATCCAGAATAATGATAAAGTCGGTGTGCTTTTCTTTAGTAAAACAGTTGAAAAATTCATTCCTCCTAAAAAAGGAACCTCGCACATTCTGCGCATAATCCGTGAGCTGATCGAATTCAGACCCCAGCAACAGGGAACTAACCTCACAGAACCATTGCGGTACCTTACCAATGCAATAAAGAAAAGGTGTACTGCTTTCCTGCTGAGCGACTTTCTGGACCGGGGATTTGAAGATGCGATCAAGATCGCAAATAAAAAACATGACCTGATTGCTGTCCGGATTTATGATGATCGTGAACTTGAGCTGCCCGATGTAGGGCTGATCCGTGCCCGCGATCCGGAAGCAAACAAGCAGATATGGATAGACTCATCCGACCGCAAAGTTCGGCGCCAATATAACAATTGGTATGCTGCGCATAGCGAATACCTGAATGATACCTTCCTGCGAAGTGGTGTGGATGTTGCAAAAATTGCCACGAATCAGGATTATATCAAACCCCTGATGGGACTTTTCAGGAAAAGGAGTGCAAGGAGATAAGTGAAAATTTAAAATTACTAATTAAAAATTACTAATTCACTATAATCATATATGGTGAAGAATCAAGATGAGAATTTTAACGGGGTTTATTATAACGGTTTGTTTAATTGGCATTGTTCTGGGTAGCTTTGCACAGGATGTAAAAGTAACTGCAAAACTTGATACCAATGCCATGCTGATTGGCGACCATGTGGGTGTTACCCTGAAGTTTACCGGCCCGGCCCGGTCTCAGGTACTATGGCCTTTTATACCTGATACCATCCTTGGAATTATAACTGTTATTGGTCGTGGAAAAATTGATACGGCCTATACTGCTGATAAAAAATCAGTTACATTTTCTCAGCAACTGAATTTCACCTGCTATGATTCCGGATTTTATACGATTCCCCAGATTCCGTTTAAATACAGGCTCATACCGGATACAACAAGCCAAATGGCAGTATCTGGCATGATGTTACTTGCCGTGCATACTGTGAAGGTCGATACTACCCAGGCTATCAAACCGATCATTGGGCCTTTGAAGATCCCCATAACATTTCGTGAAATGCTCCCATGGATTCTTCTGGCATTGGCCGCCCTTGCAATAATTGCAGGAGCAATCTGGTTTATCAGAAAACGAAGAAAGAAAGAACCCATTTTCATTCTGAAACCCAAAGTAGTTCTTTTACCGCATGAAATTGCACTTCAGGAGATGGAGAAACTGAGGGTGAAAAAACTTTGGCAGGCAGGAAAGATCAAGGACTATTATTCTGAACTGACCGAAATTCTGAGGAGGTACATTGAAAATCGTTTCAAATTACCTGCACTTGAACAAACCAGCGCTGAAATATTAGAAAGCCTGACAGGAAATAATGTATGTGCGCACAAGGCTATTGATAAACTTAGGAACCTGCTCATCCTTGCCGATATGGTAAAATTTGCAAAACAGAACCCGGTTGCTTCTGAGAATGAAAAAAGCCTGACCGAAGGAATTGAATTTGTGAATTTAACCATCGGAGAGACAGTGTTGACTGATAAAAGTTTCATGCGACCTGATGATAAACCGGAAATTCAGCCGTGAAAACCAGTTGATTTTTGATGCCTGATCATGGCTATAAATATAGGTTTGACATTAGAAATTTGTTTGATACGATCAGTTTGTAATTTTGATTTGTGGTTATGAGTTTTGAATTTTGAATTTTGAATTTTGAGTCTGAAATATGTTTAAATCGCTGACATTCGGCAATCCCGGCTTCCTGTTCCTCCTCCTGGTCATACCTGTGCTGGCGGCCTGGTATTTCTACCGGAAAAAAAGATATACAGCCGATCTTCAGGTGAGTACCACAATTGGATTTGCCCAGGTAGGGCGGAATCTGAAGTTTTACACCTACCACGGCCTTTATATCTTAAGGTTAATGGCGTTAACACTGCTGATTATTGCATTGGCACGTCCCCAGACGAGTCTCAGCCGTCAGGATATCAGTGTTGAGGGTATCGACCTTATCCTAGCCCTGGATGTAAGCGGATCGATGCTGGCGATGGATTTTAAACCCGACCGGCTTGAAGCCTCCAAGGACCTTGCGATCGAATTTATCGACGGGCGGCCCAACGATCGCATCGGACTGGTAATCTTTAGCGGAGAAACTTTTACACAATGCCCGCTCACTACCGACCATTCGGTGCTTAAGAATCTGTTCAGGGATATTCACAGTGGCATGATCGATGATGGCACAGCGCTGGGTGACGGCATGGCAACCGCAGTAAATCGCCTTCGTGGCAGCAAAGCCATCAGTAAAGTGATCATTTTACTTACAGATGGTAATAATAACATGGGTTCGCTTGACCCGCGTTCAGCAGCTGAAATTGCGAAGCTTTACGGAATACGCATTTATACAATCGGGGTTGGGAGCATGGGACAGGCCCCTTATCCGGTGCAAACGCCATTTGGTATGCAAACGCAGATGATGAAGGTTGAAATTGATGAACCGCTGTTAATGGAGGTTGCAAAAGGCACCGATGGAAAATATTTTCGTGCCACCAACAATGCCAAATTACGCTCCATTTACCAGGAGATTGACAAACTGGAGAAATCAAAAATTGATGTGACCGAATTCCGGAAGAAAAAAGAAGAATATTTACCTTTTGTTTTGGTAGCTTTTATCTTAATCGGGATGGAAATGCTTTTAAGATATTTATATTTAAAAAACATTCCCTGATCCCTGCAGCATGAATTTTTTTTAAAATTGTATCGTACTTAACTCTTAATACTTAACTATTGTTCAGATTCGCTCATATATATTATTTTTATCTCCTTGCCCTGGTGCCGGTTTTCGCAGGGTTATTGGTACTTTTTCTCGTATGGAAGAAAAAAACACTTGCAAAATATGGTGACTGGAGTGTGATTCGTCAGCTAATGCCCGATTATTCATTATCCAAGCCCATCCTGAAATTTATTCTGATCATGCTGGCTATGACCAGTCTGATTTTTGCTTTGGCGGACCCCCAAACCGGATCCCGGCTCGAGAAAGTTAAACGGAAAGGGATTGACCTGATGATCTGTCTCGACATCTCCAATTCCATGATGGCACAGGATATTAAACCCGATCGCCTCGAACGTGCAAAGCAATCAATTGTGCGTTTGATTGATAACTTAGAGGGCGACAGGATAGGCATCATTGTTTTTGCAGGAAAGGCCTACACCCAATTACCAATCACAACTGATTATGCGGCAGCAAAAATGTTCACCGCTTCCATTAATACCAGCCTCATTGCTACCCAGGGAACCGCGATCGGAGCAGCTATTGAATTGGCCGCCAGTAGTTTTGGCGAATCAAAGCACAACAAGGCCATTGTTATCATTACCGACGGCGAAGATCATGAAGGAAATGTACTTGAACAGGCCGATGCTGCCATGAAAAATAATATTACAATTTATACGATTGGCATGGGATTACCCACAGGAACCCCAATTCCGGTGTTCAGCAACGGCTTACAAACCGGCTATCGTAAAGACCGCGACGGGCAAACCATCATGAGTAAACTGGATGAAACCCTGCTCCAGCAGATAGCAAGCATTGGCAAAGGGATGTATGTCAGGGCAACGACCTCAGAAACGGGGTTGAACAAAATATTTGATGATATAAGTAAGATCCAGAAATCCGAAATAGAGGAAAAGCAATTCAGCGATTATGAAGACCGTTTCCAGTATTTTGTTGCCCTGGCTCTTTTCCTGCTTATTATTGATCTGTTTGTTTTTGAAAGAAAAACAAAATGGCTCCAACGATTTAAACCGTTTGAAAAGTAATCAGTCGATAAGTTTTTAAACCCGAAAATGAAAATCAGCATTATTATATTATTCCTGTTCCTTGCTTGCCTGAATTCCTATTCACAAAAGGAGAATGCATTACTTCGCCAGGGAAACCGTAAGTTTGAAAATGGCGATTATAAAGAGGCGGAAAAGGATTACCGTAAGGCCCTCGAACTCAATAAAGAGTCGGTAAAGGGCCAGTTCAACCTGGGCACTGCAGTTTATAAGAACAACAACTACGAGGAAGCTGCAAAGATTTATTCTAACTTAGCCGAAAAGAATAAGGATCGTGAACTCCAGTCCAAAGTTTATCATAACCTGGGTAATTCATATCTGCAGTCGAAGGAATATGAAAAAAGTATTCTTTCGTACAAAAACGCACTCATTAACGATCCGAAGAATCTTGATACAAAATACAACCTGGAGTATGCCAAAATGATGCTTAAAAAGCAGCAACAGCAGCAACAACAGAACAAAGACGATAAAAAGGACGATAAAAAGGATCAGAAAGACAAGCAGGATCAAAATAAAGACCAGAATAAAAATCAGGATCAGCAAAAACCTCCCCAGGACCAAAAAAAGATCAGCAAAGATGACGCTGAGCGGATGCTGGAGGCCTTGAAAAATGATGAAAAGAAAACAATGCAAAAAGTAAAGAAGCAAAAAGCAAAAGTTCAGGTAACAGGGATCGAAAAAGATTGGTAATCGTATCATGTCCCACACCCTGAACTTATTATAGACCGACCATATGTTAAATAGAATATTAATTAGTCTGGTTATATTACTCATCTGCACTGCGAACCCTTTTGCCCAGGATGTTCAGTTTACCGCGCAATCAAAAGCAGTTGCTGTTGTAGGGGAGACATTTACGCTTATTTATACGCTTAACGCCCAGGGTAGTAATTTTCGTGGTCCGAATATCCAGGGTCTCGACATGCTCAGTGGCCCGAATACAAGTACAAGTTCAAGTATCCGGATGGTTAATGGAAGTACAAGCATGTCGATCACCTACACCTATACATATCTTTTACAGGCGACACGCGAAGGATCTTTTTCTATCCCAGCTGCAACCGTTAGTGTGAATGGTAAGCAATATTCATCAAATGCCTTGTCGATTAAGGTGATCAAGAATTCCGGGTCATCCGGGGCACAAAATCAGGGAACTACAAACCAGAACCTAGGAACCGGGTCATCGGGAACAGGAGTTACCGGCAGCAGTAATGATGTATATGTCAAGGCATTCGCATCCAATTCATCTCCGTTGCAGGGTGAAGGAATTGTAATTACCTATAAGATTTTTACAAAAGTTCCCATCGCTCAGATCAATATCAGTAAACTTTCCTCTTTTTCAGGATTCTGGTCTCAGAACCTGATGAAGGAAAATGACAAATTACAGCAAACCACACAGGTTATTGACGGTGAGCAATACGTTGTGGCCGACATCCGGAAAATTGCCTTGTTCCCGTTGAAAAGCGGCCGGCTTGTAATTGATCCTCTGGAACTGGCCTGTGTTGCACAGGTACGCAGGCAAACAAAGACCAGGACGGGTGATCCGTTTTTCGATGATTTTTTCAATGATTCGTTCTTCAATTCCGGGGTGGCCAATGTGGAGAAAACCCTGAAATCGAATCCGGTTATCATCTCAGTACGTCCCCTTCCGGAAGAGGGCAAACCTGCTGATTTCAGCGGTGCTGTCGGTAATTTCACACTCCGTGCTGAAATCGATAAAACGCGTTTGAAGACCAACGAGGCCGTGACTTTAAAATGCACGATCAGCGGAAGAGGAAATATCCAGCTTATCGATAAGCTGAATTTAACCTTTCCACCAGATTTTGAGACGTATGATCCCAAGGTCATAAGTGATATCCAAACCGCGGCATCCGGCATCTCCGGCAACCAGGTTTTTGAATACCTGATGATACCCCGAAAACCCGGTAAATTCATGATTAAACCCGTTACTTTCAGTTATTTTGATCTGGAAAAAAAGCGATATATGTCCCTTTCAAGTCCCGAATTTTCTCTTGAAGTTGAAAAAGGGGCAGGGGAACCGGGTGCAGTAATGACCTATTCCGGGGCAAATAAGGAGGAAATTAAATACATCGGCAGCGACATCAGGCATATAAAGGATGATGGTATTCATCTAAACATTGCAGGTTCAAGATTTTTTGCCTCAATTGGATTCTGGCTTTTATTGGTCATCCCGTTGCTGTTCTTCCTGATTTTCCTTGTTTTATGGAGGAAACTTGCCGCCCGCCGCAGTGATACCGTTCTAATGAAAAACCTCAGGGCGACAAAAATTGCACGAAAGCGGTTACAAAAAGCAGAAGAATTTCAGAAAAGCGGCAAGCAGGACGATTTTTATATTGCCATCTCCCAGTCCCTTTGGGGCTACCTGAGTGATAAGTTCAGCATCCCAATGGCCGAATTAAGCGTTGAATCAGTACATGAGGCCCTTATCCTTAAAAATGTCAATGAAACCACTGTCAGTCAGTTTATTGAAACACTCAGCAATACTGAGTTTGCCCGGTTTGCCCCCGGAGAAAAGACAGTTAATATGGAGCGAATCTATAATGAAGCGTTGGAGATCATTAGTAAAATGGAGAGGGAATTAAGATGAAGACGATAAAATCATGCATTTTTTCACTCCTTATGTTCCTTGCTACATTGACCGTATATGCCACGGTTCAACGTGATAACATTGTAAAAGGGAACAAGGCATATTCGGCAGGGTCCTATTCTACGGCTGTGGATCAGTATAAGAAGGTTGTCGAGGCGGGCTATGAGTCACCTGAACTCTACTATAATATTGGGAATTCCTATTTCAAACTGAACGATTATGCCAATGCCATCTTATGGTATGAAAGAGCAAAGCGGATTGATCCGGGCAATGAGGATATCGATTTTAACCTGAATGTTGCCAATACCAAAATTTCAGACAAGATTGAGCCACTGCCTGAATTATTTTATAAACGGTGGCTCAACGCTGTCATACTGCTTTTCTCCGTTGATACCTGGGCCACTGTCAGCATCATCATGTTCATTACCGCCTTGTTATGCGGTGTGCTTTACCTGGCTTCACGCGTCCTGATCCTGCGAAAAATAGGTTTCTGGTTTGGTTTGGGACTTTTATTTATAGCCGGATTGTCGATGGTTTTTGCCTGGAGTGGCTACAGTTTTACCCGAAACACTAATGAAGCCATTGTATTTGCTCCCACAATTACGGTGAAAAGTTCACCCGATGAAAAAAGTACTGACCTTTTTGTGATTCACGAAGGTACCAAAGTCAGATTACTTGATAATATCAGCGGCTGGTACGAGATTCGTATTGCAAGCGGGAGTGTGGGTTGGCTGCCAGCCACCTCACTGGAAGAAATCTAGGTCACTTTTCCTTTTTACCGTCTATTCCTGCTCTCTTACAGAAGAAAATCAACTGTAAGCAAAATAATTTTGCAGGATACTATTTTTACTTTATATTTGTTCGTTTTAAAACAATGCGGTTTAATAACCCTATGTACACTGATTTTAGCGGGTTTAGGAAATAATAATCAAAAACATATAAGTCATCATAAAAACGAGTAATATGAAAAATAGATTTTTACCCTTTGGCCTGATCACAACATTTCTGGGAATTTTCTTGCTTTTCTTTTCTTTGATTCCCGTTGTAGGACAGCCAGGGAATCCGGATCTTAAAAAACAGGACAAAACGCGGATGGAGAGCATACGCGCTAATCAGCACACTGGCACAATCAACCCGGTTGATATGATGAAAGCCCGCCAGCAGGCCGAATTTTTGCGTACCAAGGGTACCTCGGGGCCCATGAATCTTAACTGGATAAGTCTGGGGCCTGATAATTATCCTGGCCTCATTTGGACCGTAATTTTCGACAATACCGTCGCTGAAGGTAATACCCTGATTTGTGGCGCTGAGGCTGGTGGCATTTGGAAATCAATAAACCTTGGCCTTACCTGGACGCAGATGGAGGTGCTGGACAATGTTGTACCCAGGGTCTCCTATTTGGTTCAAAGTTCCAATGGAACTATTTACGCAGCAACAGGAGTTACGGCATGCAAAGGGATTAAAACGCCAGGCACCGGAATTTATCGTTCTGAAAACGGCGGGGTTTTTACGTTGATTCCATCAACCTCGCCGATGGTTGATCCGAATTTCATTGCAGTTTCCAAACTCGTTATTGACCCCAATTCCGGCCGTATTTTTGCCTCTACCTATGGAGGATTGTATTACAGTGACAACGGGAATGACTGGATTCAGGTAAAACCTGGATATAGTATGGATGTTTGTGTGGGACCTGATGGAACAGTTATAACCGCTACAGGCGATTCTGCTTATATGGCTCCTGGGGGTGATCTGAATTCATGGGTAACCCTTACGACGGGGCTGCCTAATTCCCTGCCGAAAAACGGGATTGGCTGGATGGTCTTTGCAATTGCTCCTTCCAGCGCCGATACGATGTATGCCAGTTTTGCCAAAGTGGATGGCAAACTGATGGGCATCTATAACTCAACAGATAGAGGTTTAACCTGGTCGCTGATTTTTCCTTTCAACCCCACTTTCGAACCTTTTGGAGGAAACGGATGTTATTGCAATACCCTTGCAGTGTTTCCCAACAATGCAAGTAAACTTTTTCTTGGGGGCAACAACATGTGGTACGGTGAAAAAGGCTCACAACCGGGTTACTATAATTGGGAATTGATCAGTTCAGGCTTGTATTCTCCATGGTTTCCCGACAGTGCACCCCTCTTTCATCATGCCTATGCATTCAGGCCCAATAACCTGAATCAGGTGGCAATAGCCACTGATGGCGGCGTGAGTATAGCGACTATAGGTATCAACGATTTTACCTTTAAAACGATCAATAAAGAGTTAAAGACGAGCCAGTTCAATGCCCTTTCTTTTTCTTCCCAGAAGACCTATGTGATGGGTGGAGGTGATAACATCGGTGTACTTGGAATGGGGTATTTCTGTCCTCTTTACACCAACAGTCCTTATGACGGTTATCCCGTCTGGCTCCCTGAAGGTTTGTTCTTTGGCAGCGATGGAGGAACCTCTGAGTGGTCAAATCTTGATTCACGGGTAGCCGTTTACAGTGAATACCTGGGCGATCCAGCTATCCGGCGTCAGGACCTTACAGATATGACCTATGCAAACGACTTCATGAACGGGGTGCTTGCAGTTAATTCTGAATACATTCCGATGCGGCTTTGGGAGAGTTTCAACTTTTCGCAAACCCGCGATAGTGTAAAAGTATTTGCACGGGCAAAAACGATTCCAGCCGATACAACACTGCTGGTAGAAAGCGCCAATAACAAACTTCTCTTTCCATATGTAACCCAGGCTCCCATTTTGATAGGCGACAGTCTTACCATCGCAGATCCCATTGCCAGCCGGTTTTTCTATTTTGGCAATAAATCAGGTACAGGTCAGGGTGTTTTCATGACCAAGGACATGCTTAAATTTAATGTTGATCCTGAATATTTTATCGTGTTTAAGGATGCAAATACCAGCGATCACATTTCAACCATGGCCATATCTGCTGATCTAAATACCCTTTGGGCCGGAACAAAAGGAGGAAGGCTCATCAGGATTACCGGACTAATCAATGCTTATGATTCTGCAACTGCCAATATAACGAGTTCGCAATGCGTGCTGACCGATGACATATTTGCTTATGAGGCTTTTGCTAACCGTCAGATCACTTCCATTTCGATTAGCCCTGCCAATTCGAATGAAGTGCTGGTCACCCTGGGCAACTATGGAAACGAAAATTATGTCTATTTCACCCAGGATGCCAATACCGCTCAACCAACCTTTACTTCGAAGCAGAGCAACCTGCCAAAGACCCCGGTTTACAGCGGATTGATAGAGATGCATGGCAACAACAGCGCATTTATTGGTACCGAACTTGGAATATTCAGTACAACAGACTTAAATGCAGCTAACCCTTCATGGGGTGCCGATATTCATAATATCGGAGATGTTGCAGTGACTGAAATCCGTCAACAGGTTATGAACGACTACCACATCCTTAATAAAGGTGTCATTTATATTGCAACCTATGGACGCGGAATCTGGATGGATACCACCTATGCGCTCCCGGTTGGCATTGAGCCGATACAAACAGCTACTGCTGCGCATGGCGTGTTGTACCTGAATCCGAACCCGGTTGTAGATAATGTGAATATTGCTTACATTTCAGAAGTTACTGATAACATCACTGCAATTGTTTACGATCTTACAGGTCGTTCAGTGCTGACCAAAAACTTTGGAATTCAATCCAAAGGGACCTTTAATGGCCATCTCAATGTGAGCGGCTTACCCAAGGGAACCTACCTGATTAAAATTGGAAATGCATATGGTAAGATGGTGAAAATGTAGCCATTAGAAATATCTCAAATAAAAAAAGACTGCTTTTCGGCAGTCTTTTTTTATTTAACAAAATGTTAAAAGAGTTGCAGTTGATAGGTTATTAAATCTTTTTGGCTAACTAAGTGTTTTTTTGAAGTCTTGAAGGATTTTTACTTCTGATTCGTTTATGAAGCCTATTTCCACCGCCTTTTGTATCAGGTGATCATAATCAGTAAGCGTGATCAGCGCGCAGTCAGTATCTTTAAATGCTTTATCTGCTTTTGGAAGGTTGTAGGTAAAAATGGCTACCATTCCTTTAACGTTGCAGCCGGCTTCACGCAGTGCATGAACAGCTCCTAAACTGGAGCCTCCCGTTGAAATGAGGTCTTCAACAACAACGATACGTTGTCCCTGACGTAATTCCCCTTCAATCTGGTTGGAAAGCCCATGTTCTTTTTTTCCGGAACGGACATAGGCAAATGGCAATCCTAACTCCTGAGCAACTAGAGCCCCATGGGCAATGCCTCCTGTTGCAACACCAGCAATGGCTTCGGGCTGGAACCCGTTCTGTTCGATCGACTTAACAAAATGTTGCCGTATAAATGTTCTGATTTCAGGGTAAGATAGTGTTATACGGTTATCACAGTAGATGGGCGATTTAATTCCTGAAGCCCAGGTGAAGGGATCACGCGGACTGAGTTTTACAGCTTTGATCTTTAATAACAATTCGGCTGTTGTAAATGCAATGTCTTTGTTATATATCATTGAAACAAATTTGATAATTTCTGGTACAAAGATAATAAAAATTGATGGACTAACTGTCTTATGGAATCAGTGAAAAAACGTATTTTTACCATATAAATTATTCATTCATGAAAATTTTCCTGAACGAACGGACAATTCAATTCGTCAAAATCGCCCCTGATAATCTCCTCGCATCCGAAATGGTTGTAAAATATGAATCGGTTGAGAAACTTCAGGAGGCCTATGCGGATTTCGAGAGATATGAAAAATTTCTCAATCTTTGGATTATCGGTCAAGAGTCAGCATTTCAGGCTTTTGCATCCTTGTTAAAATATATTCCTGCCGCGGGTGGCCTCGTTAAAAATGAAAAAGGAGAATATTTGTTTATACATCGTTTAGGTCATTGGGACTTACCAAAAGGAAAAATAGATAAAAAGGATTTTCAAAATAAAACCTCTTCAGAAAAACAGTTTCCTTTACTGGCCTGGGATGATACCATATTAAAGCCTCATCCTTCATGGGCGCGCAATGCCGCCATTCGTGAAGTAAAAGAGGAGACCGGGCTAAAATCGGTGAAAATTGTTAAGGATCTTCCATCCACATGGCATACATACACAATAAAGGATAAACGGATCCTTAAACAAACAATGTGGTTCGAAATGGAGGCCGATAGTGCTCAGATATTAAAACCTCAGACCAGTGAGGGCATTTTTCTGGTAAAGTGGACACATCCCAATGCAATTCATTGTATTTTGTCGCACACCTATGCATCGCTCAGAGAACTTCTGCTCGAAGTTTTTTTTTAGAACTCATTTTTTAGAACTCAAACATTAGAGTTTCGGGGATTACCTACTCAACGTCTGCCTGGAACCGGAACCCGAGTCTTTTACCCGTACTTATCAACATGGCATCGAGGGTACTCTGCATCTCGGCAACGGAAACCTCTTTGATATTGTCATAGGGTGGCGTCAGCAGGTCAAAATTCAATGTATATAAAACAGCAGAGTGCAGAATTGTCTTAATTGATTTTCGATCGAGGTTGCTGCCGGAAAAATTGTTGTACAGCAAACCGATTTCACGCTTTCCTTCAGTAAAATAATGGTTCTCCCGGTTTACAAATATTCGGCCGATGCAATAACCGATATCGTTCGAACGGTTATATTTAAATGAATCAGCTAAAAAGTTGAAAATATGAATGATGCCACAGTAAGACCGGTTTTTATCCTCACGAATATAGCTGCTCTTCATCATTACGTGATCACGCGGGATTTCAAAAACATTGGAATGCATGAAAAAAATCAGTATGTCGGAACCGAACTTGAGCTGAAATTCAAATTTGCTGCGGTCATTGTATTCAAATAGCAGCGGAAAAGGAGCCTTTTTGATTGCTCCGATATTTGTCTTCACAAATGTTTCACTCTCTTGTTTGAAAATGTCGAAAACACCAAGTGTTTTCAGGTAAACTTCCTGCTTCAGGCTGCTCTTTTCGATGATGGCCTTAATCAGTGACTTGGAATTTGTGATCGGTCGCAACATTGTTTTTACATTGTATAACAAATGTAAGAAATATTTCCAGTCGGGGGTCTGAGTCAAACTATGGGATTTCCATAATTTATGGAGCGCTATTATTCCATTGAATTTAACATTTGGAGCAGAGACCTTCTTCCATACGTTTTGCAGGAGCTAAATATGGGCAGAACGATGAAGTTCAGGAGCATTTTGCGCCGAAGGAACATTTTTCTTATGGGTATTTCATATCTTTACCCTGAGAAAAGTCTAAATCAAAACGAGTGATTTACAATACATTAAATGTCAGCAATATAACGGATTTTCGCTGGCTTCAATGATTTGACAAGGTACGATTCCCGTTACGCATGGTCATATAATCACATAATATTATGTTTAAAAAGCTCCTTTTTAACCAGCAAACCCCCTATTGGCTGCTTGCTTTTAGTATAATGGTCGGTTTAACGCTACCGACACTAATACAAGATGGAATGTTTATGGATGCGATGCTGTATACCAGTGTATCGCATAATCTGAGCAAAGGTATCGGAACATTCTGGTTCCCTCATTTCAGTGTTTACAATATAGCCGGGTTATCTTCCTTTCATGAACAGCCGCCTCTTGTTTTTGGTATTCAATCTTTGTTCTTTAAATTGTTTGGCGACAGTTTGTATGTAGAACGGTTTTATACTTTCTTAACCATGTGCATAGGGGGCATTTTAATAAATGTACTATGGAAGGAGGTTTTTCGAAATAATGATAATTTGAAACGGATTGGCTGGCTCCCGATTATTTTATGGATAACGGTTCCTGTATGCTTTTGGTCCTATTCAAATAATATGCACGAAAACACCATGGGGATTTTTACTCTTGCAGCGGTGATTTTCATTGTTCAATCATTTCGTGCCGGGAGATACCAGGTGGTCAAATGGATACTGGCAGGTGTATCTGTATTTCTGGCCACGCTAAGCAAGGGATTTCCGGGATTTTTTCCGATCATTGTTCCTTTGATTTATTGGCTCACGATCAGAAAAATAACATTCTCAAATGCAATTGTTCAGTCCCTTATAATAACCCTTGTACCTGTTATAATCTATGCAATATTATTTCTGATGCCGGAAAGCAAAGAAAGTTTGTCAATTTATTTATTCAAAAGAGCATTGCACAGAATAAACGAAGTGCCGACTGTTGATTCAAGATTTTATATTTTGTACCGACTTTTTACGGAACTATTACCCCAAATTATATTTGTCGGTATCATTATATTTATTGCAAGGATCAAAAAAATCAATGACCGTTTTTCTGAACAAATCCGTGAATCGCTCTTTTTCATTGGCGTTGGATTAGCATCTTCCTTGCCGCTGATGCTAACAATGGTGCAGAAGGGTTTTTATTTTGTTCCTGCTCTTCCTTTCTTTGCGATTGGGCTAGCGGTTTTAATCGGACCCATAATTTATAATCTGACAGAGCGAGCGCACCCAGGCAGCATAAAATTCAGAATTTTATTGTTGATGAGCTTATTCCTTTTTATTTCTGCAATTGGAATTACGCTGATGCAAATAGGCAAAACAAGCAGAAATAAGGAGTTGCTGCATGATGTTTACCTGATAGGGGCGTTTGTTCCGCCACAATCGATTGTTTCTATTCCACGGGAAATGTGGAATGACTGGAGTTTACAATGTTATCTGGCGCGTTATTACAGCATTAGCCTGGAGGGTGATTATAAAAAACGCTACTGTATTGTTGATAAATCACTCAATTTCGGTAGTCCGCCAGGATACATGAAAATAAACTTGCCAACCTGGCAATACATCCTTTTTGTGCGGCAGGATGATAGTATAAGGCCACCGGTTGGGGAAGCTCAGGATGAAAGTCGAAATGAGTGACCATGTTTTATGGATTCAGTTAGTTCCTCCAGGTTTGTCTTTGGCAATCACCCTGGTGATTCATTTGGCAGCTGGAACTTTGTCTTTTTCATAGGCCTCAATAACCCTGCTTACCAACTTGTGACGGATGATGTCTGATTTGTCAAGATATACGAAGTCGATGCCATGGATGTTTTTCAGTATCTCCTGCGAATGCATCAATCCGCTCACCTGGTTCCTTGGGAGATCGATCTGGGTAATATCACCGGTTACAATAAATTTGGCGGAAGCTCCCATCCGGGTGAGGAACATCTTGAGTTGCCCGGGAGTGGTATTTTGCGCTTCATCCAGAATTGCGAAGGCATTGTTTAACGTCCTCCCGCGCATAAAAGCCAGCGGGGCGATCTCTATTACACGGTCTTCGATGTATTGCAGCAGTTTTTGTGTCGGCAGCATGTCACCCAGCGCATCATACAATGGCTGCATGTATGGATCAAGTTTTTCCTTCAGATCCCCGGGGAGAAAGCCGAGGTTTTCACCGGCTTCCACCGCAGGCCGGGTGAGAATGATGCGCTGAATCTCCTTGTTTTTAAGGGCACGCACGGCCAACGCAACAGCGGTATATGTTTTCCCGGTTCCGGCAGGGCCAATGGCAAATACCAGGTCGTTTTTCAGACAGCTGTCGACAAGTTTGCGCTGGTTTGCAGTCCGCGCCCGAATCAACATGCCATTCTTGCCATGGACCAGCACATCCTGCTGTCCTTCAGAGGCCATCTGGGATCCATTTGATTCTGCCCCGAGTAAAAGTGTAATATCGGATTTTGTAAGCCGGCCAAATTTTTCGAAATAGAGAAGGAGTGTTGAAAATTTAGCCTCGAAGTCGAGAAGATCTTCTTCCTCCCCAAATGCCTTGACATAATTGTCACGGGAAACGATTTTCAACTTTGGAAAAAAATTGCGCACCACCGCTAGATTCTGATCATTTGCGCCAAAAATATCAAGCGGGTGAATGGTTTCGATGTTTATTATTTTCTCACTCATGAATAATTTGTACCTTTGAATACGCAAAAGTACGAATAATTCCATGGCTATCATTACGCTTACCAGCGACTGGGGAGTCAAAGACCATTATGCCGGAGCAGTCAAAGGAGCGATCCTGCGCCTGCTGCCTGAGGCACAAATTGTCGATATTTCACATCATATACCAGCCTTTGACCTTAACCAGGCGGCCTTTATCGTACGCAATTTTTACCGGAATTACCCCGAAGGAACAATCCATATCCTGGCCATCAATACCGAAGCGGCCATTGAAACGCCTCATACCCTGGTATTTCATCATGGCCACTATTTCATAGGTGCCGATAATGGGATATTTTCATTGCTTTTTGATGATAAGCCAACCAGAATAATTGAGCTGGACATCATTCAGGATTCGGATTATTTTACCTTCCCGTCACGTGATGTATTTGTGAAGGTGGCTTGCCATATCGCCAGCGGAAAACCCATTGAGGCGCTTGGTCATCCCAAGGATAAAATCCTCCAGAAAATGGCTTTCCAGCCGGTTATTCAGGGAGACATGATCAAGGGAAAGGTTATTTATATTGACAATTATGAAAATGCATTTGTGAATATCACCGAGTCGCTGTTCAGATCGATCGTTAAAAATCATAAATTTTCAATCACATTCCGATCGGCGAATTACAGCATTAGTGAGATCAGTAAATCATACAAGGATGTAAGTCCCGGGGTAATGCTGGCGCTTTTTTCCAGCAGCGGATACCTTGAAATCGCCATTCGCGAAGGCAAGGCCGGCAGCTTGTTAGGCCTGAAAATGGATCAGCTGGTGACGGTGGAGATCCTGTGACAAGTGACAAGTGACAAGTGACAAGTGACAAGTGACAAGTGACAAGTGACAAGTGACAAGTGACAAGTGACAAGTGACAAGTGACCAATGCCTAATGCCTAATGCCAATTGCCTAATGCCTAATGCCTAATGCCTAATTAAAATGGAAAAATCAAAAAATATTGCACTTGTCGGGCATGATAACCGCAAGAAAGATCTGGTGGAATGGGTTGAATTCAACTATAAAACCCTGCTTGGCCATCATCTGATTTGCACAGGTACTACCGGCAAACTGGTTGAGGAGACGATCCTGAATAAACTGGAGGAGGAGGAGAAGATCACTTTTGATATCTTGAAGTTGAAATCGGGCCCCCTGGGTGGCGATCAGCAATTAGGCGCTATGATTTCAGAAGGCAAGATTGATCTGCTCATTTTTTTCTGGGATCCGATGCAGCCCCAGCCACATGATGTGGATGTGAAGGCGTTGCTGCGGATAACAGTTGTGTATAATATTCCAACCGCATGCAATCGTTCCACCGCCGATTTCATGATCTCTTCGCATCTGCTCAAAGAGCCTTATGAACCGCGCCTGGTCGATTATTCAGGTTATGTTTCCCGGCAAATCCCCTGAAATGTTACGGCATAATGCAATTTGATGCGTGAAAAATACTAATTTTGCACCCCTTAAACAATTGCGTCTATGTTTACTCTTTTTAAGAAAGAGATCAATGGTTTTTTAAACTCACTCATCGGCTATGTCGTCATGATTGTTTTCCTGCTGATGACAGGGCTTTTTCTATGGGTATTTCCGCTGGAGTTCAACATCCTTGATTTTGGTTTTGCAGGACTCGACGGTTTATTTATTCTGGCTCCTTTTGTATTTCTTTTCCTCATTCCTGCCATTACAATGCGTTCATTTGCAGATGAGAAAAAAAGCGGCACGCTTGAATTGCTGATGACCCAGCCGCTCACCGATCTGCAGGTTATTCTCGCAAAATATTTTGCAGGGGTAGTCCTGGTGATTATCTCCCTTTTACCGACCCTGGTTTACTACTTTTCAGTTTACCAATTGGGTCTTCCTCCGGGCAATCTTGATTCAGGCAGCATCTGGGGGTCTTACATCGGGTTGTTTTTCCTGGGCGCAAGTTTTGTAGCCATTGGGATTTTTGCCTCATCATTAACTGATAACCAGATTATTTCATTTATCCTGGCAGTTTTTATCAGTTTCATTCTCTATATGGGTTTCGAGTTTGTTTATACGTTCATTGTTTCAGGAAAGGCTGGCCTGATCATTGAATCGCTTGGTCTTAACGCCCACTATGCTGCGATGAGCCGTGGGGTGATTGATACGCGGGATCTGATTTATTTTGCAAGTGTAACTGTGATTTTCATCCTGATGACAAAGTTGTCTCTGGAGAGCAGGAAGTGGTAAGTTGGTAAGCTGGTAAGCTGGTAAGCTGGTAAGTTGGTGAGCTGGTAAGTTGGTAAGTTGGTAAGTTGGTGAATTAAATTAAATGTCGGACAGGAAAAAAAATATTAAACGGGGTAATATCACCGGGCTGGCGTTGGGCATTGCGATCGTTGTTTTGCTCAATATTATTGCTGCATTTATTTTTACCCGTTTTGACCTTACCGCTGAGAAGCGTTACTCGCTGGCGCCGGCTACAAAAAAATTACTTAAAAAGCTGGACGATGTGGTGTTTTTCAAAGTTTACCTATACGGTGATCTTCCACCTGGATTTCAGCGTTTATCCAATGAAACCAGGGAGATGCTTGATGAATTCAGGGCATACAGCGACAATATCCAGTATGAATTTGTCGACCCATCTGAAAATCCAAATGCCAAAGACCGCAATGATGCCTACCGTTTACTGGTTGAGCAGGGGTTGCAACCAACAGATCTCCGTGTAAATAAGAAGGGTGAATCCTCGCAGCTTATCATTTTTCCGGGGGCAATCGTTTCCTATCATGGAAAGGAGATTCCCGTCCAGCTTCTGATGGCACAATTGCAGCAGGATCCCAACAAGGTCCTCAATAATTCCATCCAGTCGCTTGAATATAACCTCGCCAGTGTCATTAAAAATCTAACGACTGCAATCAAGCCTCGCCTGGCCATTATTGAGGGGCAGGGGGAACTGAATGAATTGGAATCCATTGATTTGCAGAATTCACTTTCTGAATTCTATAATGTTGATCGGGTAACACTTAATAAAAAGATTAACAGCCTGGCCATCCGCATCAAAACCGATTCAACACACGATGTTCTCATCAATAAATATCGTGCAATCATCATTGCAAAACCGACAAAACCATTCGATGAACGGGACAAATTCCTGATCGATCAGTTCATCATGCGTGGCGGAAAAGTGTTATGGCTCATCGACCCGGTTTTTGCCAGCATGGATAGTCTTCAGAAATATAACAGCACAATCGGGATTCCGAATGATATTAATCTTGAGGACATGCTGTTCAATTACGGCGTGCGGTTGAATATAAACCTGGTGCAGGACATGAATGCATTGCCGATACCAGTTAAAACGGGTCAGATCGGGAACCAGCCGCAGTTTGATTATTTTAAATGGTATTTTTTCCCGGTGTTGATGCCAACCATAAATCACCCGGTTGTGAATGGGTTAAATGCCATCAAAACAGAATTTATCAGCACGCTTGATACGGTGATGGCTCCGGGGGTGAAAAAAACCTTCCTTCTTGAAACTTCTCCCTATGCCCGGGCAATCAATGCTCCTGCACTTATTGACCTGGAGATACTAAAGAATGAACCGGATGAACGGATGTTCAATAAGGGGCCGATGCCGGTGGCCGTGCTGCTGGAGGGGGAATTTAATTCATCCTTTCTTTACCGGATACCGCCGGAACTCGCAGGTAATCCTTCCCTGGGATTCCGGGCGAAAAGCAAACCAACCAAGATGATCGTCATGGCTGATGGGGATATTGCAAAAAATCAGTTCCATTATTCACAGGGCTATCCGTTGCCACTTGGCTATGACCAGTATACGAAACAGTCATTTGGGAATAAAGACCTGGTTCTAAATGTGGTTAACTATTTGTGTGACGATTCGGGATTGATTTCTGTTCGTTCGCGTGAACTTAAGCTCAGGATGCTAGACTCAGCCAGGGTGGCTAAGCAACGCCTTTTCTGGCAGATATTTAATATTCTGCTACCGGTGTTCCTGATCGTCCTGTTCGGAATTGTGAAATACAGGTTGCGAAAACGAGCTTTTGCCCGCCCCATACCAAAGAAAAAATCATGAAATACCCAGAAGGACAACGTTCATACCAACCGTGAATGTTAATTTATAGGTATTCCATGGACCATTGAAATCAAAATTATTAACCTATGAAAAAAAACAGATCTTTTTTTATCACATTCATTGTCCTTGGGCTCATTGCGCTGATTCTATGGCTTACACAATCCACCAATACCTTCAGGCGTTCCCTTAGTAACTTCGCGCTCGACGACTCTTCGAATGTATCAAAGATCTTTATGTCGGATAAAAATAATAACACGGTTAAACTGACAAAATTATCACCGGGAAAATGGATGCTGAATGATAAATACCCGGCACAAAAACTCAATGTTGAGGCGTTGCTTAAGACCATGCTTGAAATCGAGGTTCAACAGCCTGTGGCCAAAGCTGCGCATAACAACATTGTTAAGGAACTTGCCGTGAATGCAGTGAAAGTGGAGATATACCAGGTTGTTTACCGGATCGATCTGTTTGGCGCCATCCGATGGTTCCCACATGAAAAACTTACCAAGGTTTACTATGTTGGAGGCGCAACACAGAGTAACCAGGGATGCTTCATGCTGATGGAAAATTCATCGGTGCCTTTTATAACCTTCCAGCCGGGCTTCAGGGGGTTTGTTTCGCCAAGGTACAGCCCTATCGAAAAGTACTGGAGGGATTACGTAGTTTTCAGGTCGACTATTCCGGAAATTGCGAACGTCAGGGTTGAAGTTCCCGCAACGCCCGAATATTCCTACGAGGTCAGGAACAACGGAAATAACAGGTTTTCCCTGATTTCTCTTTCTGATAACCTTGAGATCCCTGAATATGATACGCTCAGACTCTTAAACTTTTTATCCGGCTTCCGCAACCTCAATTATGAAGCCTTACTCAATGACATGGATAAGTTCCGGAAGGATTCGATTCTAGCTTCTCAACCATTCATCATCATCACGCTGACCGATACCTCAGGGGTTAGTAAATCAATCAGGACTTACCATAAGAAAGGGGTTGATGGCCAAACCGATCCGGAGGGGAACCCGCTCCCATACGATGCTGACAGACTTTATGCCTCAGTGAATGACGGTAAGGATTTTACGATCATTCAGTATTTTAGTTTTGATAAAGTGCTGAGGCCAAAACACTTTTTTCTGAAGGAACTGCCTTTTAACAAGTAAAAAGATCATGAATACTGATTTTCCCCTGAGATGAAAAAAGAAGTATTTAAATATCTTGCCGGACGATTCATTCCTGCTATTGTTAACCTGGCATTTATCGTTTTAACGATCAGGTTTCTTGGCCCGGTTGAATACGGCAGGTATTCGCTGCTCCTGTACATGGTATTACTGGTGATTACCCTTAATTTTCACTGGATTCAGGTGAGTATTCTCAGGTTCCTTGGCGGAATGCCGCGGGAGACTAATGTCGTGATGAGCCGTTTCTTTGATCTGACCATATTCAGCGCATTTCTTTCAACCCTGATCGTTGTGCTGGCAGGCGTTTTTTATTTTCATCTGGGGATGATTGAACTTTTCCTGGTTGCACTCTTTGCTTTCCTGACTCATTTTTTTCTCTTTCACCAGGCAATACTGGAGGCCTATCACCGGTCGATCCGTACTGCGATTCTTGAGGGTACCGATCAACTGCTGATTATAGTTGTTTTATTGGCAGGCCTGTTCTTTTTCGAACTGA
>CAISJJ010000224.1 GCA_903885595.1 uncultured Bacteroidales bacterium | reverse complement strand
CACTTTATATCTATCCGGTTCTGCTGTAATTATCAGGGAATTAATATTCCCGGCCAAAAGTTTTTCTACCTGCTCATCGTATTTATTCCCAATTTCATCAGGATCGCCATATTCATAATCTGTTTCTGAATATTCAATTAATTGTTTCGCCTTTGGATTCTTAAAGTAGTTGACAATACTTTCCAGTGCTTTTTCAAAAGAAAGATGACCTAGATAGTTGGTAAATTGCGATACTTTTTCAGCGGGCTTCCAATAAGTAACACTGTAAAGATTTCCATTCTCAGTGAAGTTCAATCTTGTGGACTGAAGATTTGCATTAGCCAATAGATAACCTATTTGCACCGGCTCATCGCTTAAGGAGAATTTTTCGAATTCAGGTATTAAATCAAATTTTTCGCCTGTTTCCGATTCCAAATGAGATTTAATTTGAAGAGATAATGATAATGGATCAGGTGGTTTATTCTCTTTAATGTATTTTTGTATTATCTCTCGTTCTTTTTCTTTTTCATTTTGTATACTATCATGCATTTTTTCTTCAGTTATTCTAAGACGTTCATCCGGACTCATCATCCAATATTCCTCAAGATCGTTAAGTGATGTCCATGCTGAATGATGATAATCAATCCCAAATGAAGTTTGAGAACAAAAGTGAGCAGTAGAAGAAGCAAAAAACCATTTATCCAGTATTATTTTACCATTACCTTTGAGAGTATTTTCTAAGGTTTTTATTGAAAGATGTTCTAATTCTGTAAATTTCCTACCTTCACTCTTCACCTGATAAATTAATCTCGTCAACATATTATTTAATGCTTGCAGATTTAATGAATCATCATCTAATTCTTCAGGAACTCTGTGATTCGATCTACCATTGTTATTCGCATTATACCCTGGTCCATAACTACTTTCAGTTTCTCTCGAATTACGATCATTTTCCCGTTCATTCCTCCATTCATCATCTTTTCTCCGTTTCTCAGCTTTTTCACGCTTTCTGGCTTCCTCCTTTTGATCAGATACATTTTTTTCAATATAATATTTTATGCTTTTCGCATCTGAAGAGGTAAAACCATGCACACTCATTCCTGTCCCTTGTGAAAACAAAGTAATATCAGAGAATCCAACCATCGGTGTATTTATAGAAACTGATATTTGTCCCAGGGGGAATGACTTTGACTTTCCACCAAATAATTTGGGAGATTTAATTGTCACTGAAGTATCATCTATATTGATTTCATCAGGGAATATCTGATTACCTTCTGAAAGTCTTGATGCAGTAAATCTCATTTTTTATGATTTTCAAATTTATAACTCATTGTTTTTACTCCCAATTTATTTTGAACTACCTGATAGCCAACTCATTTGTTTTCTACCTAGCTTCAGATTATTATAGCCTCACATTTGAACGACTAATCTTTTAAAATTGAAATGAATGTACATCACAATCTTCATTTACGATACAGAATAAGGCCGTAGTGTGAAAAATCGAAAGTGGGTTTCAGTTTGGGGCACTTCAGGACGAACTTGTATAGTGCAGGTTCAGTGGGTGAAAATTCAACTGAAGCAATCGGTTGAATAGTTCGATCTAGATCAACCAGTGCGAACGTGCTATCACTGAGCTGTTTGTAAACTTCCAAGTCAACGTCTTCAGCATGGTCTGTGAGAACGCCGACATTGTGCATGGTTAGATCTTTCAATGAAATTAAAACCGATACTGGAGCAGTAGTCATCAGCCCAAATTCCAGAAAGATGACATTGAAGTTTTTATTTTCCGCAAGAACAACGACTTCGGTTATCGATGATAGAGTAGGCTGAATTGACTGAACAGGCTGGGCAGCCAATGAAAATTGTACAATTAATAGGCCCCAAATGAGATTTTTTTTCATGTCAAAATTTCATTTTAACTCGAAGATATTTGAAGAACTACAAATATTGGCCAATATATTCATCCAGCAGGCGGCTGTATCACGATGGCGGTCTATGATCGAAATCCAACCAATCGCAAGGTAGGGTCACCCATTATATTTTCAACAATATAAAAGTCTCTCCATTTCTTCTTCACACCAGCATTAGTAATGCTGGTTAAGACGGCTTTTTCAATGATTCATTACTAATAACCAATTGTAAAACAGACTGAAGGTTCGACGATTAAAGTATTCGTTTTTTTAAATATTTCTGTGACTTTATCAGTATTATCAATTATCGTAATCTGTGACTTTATATTTTTCAGTGCTTTAGTTTTACCGATAGTTTTACCTTTTAATGAAAAGAAGGTATAAGCTTCGCAATCAGCAAGATTATCTTCTTCAGGAACTGCTTTTGCATAACAAAACCAAAAATTGTTCATTTGTTTAGAGTCAACTATTTTACATAGTGAATCAAGTAGCTCATTACCGTCATTTGTTCTTTGGCAAATAATGGGATAATTGTAACCGTCACAGGTGATTAGCTGTATGCCTTCTTTCTTGTAAATTTTCTCCAATGCAACTTTATATTAACATAAGTGATTTTTTTATTGTCATTTTCAATTAATTTAACAATGTCTTTTATAAATGTTTTATCGCCAATATGAATTGGAAAATTTGGATTTTCAGAATCCTCCGGCATTTTATCGACAAAGAATCTTTTCATGTATTCAATACTTAGGCGGGTATATTTGGGGCCATGACCCTTCATAATGTTTTGGTGCTCTTTAAGTCTATTAAATACATTATCCTTCCTTAATCCCACATAGTATGGAATAAACTTTACTTTATCTGGTTCGGGTTGCCTATAGTCCACTAGTTCTACTAAACCGAATTCATCATATTCGTACTTGAAACCCCAAATATAAATACCTGGTTGATTGGGATCAGGAACATTCTGAGTGTTTTTTCCAGGTTG
>CAISJJ010000223.1 GCA_903885595.1 uncultured Bacteroidales bacterium | reverse complement strand
GAAAATCTTTGAACCAAGGAAAATCACTATAAGAAAGAAACAGTTCTTCATCGTCAGTAAGTACCCATATACCATGTGATGATATATTTGTAACCTCAACTTTTGAATATGAACATGCATTCTGCTTTCTTCTCTGGAAAAGAAATAGAAACGATATTCATCTTCTCGGAATACAGTCGGACTCACAGTTTTCCTCACTCATCTATAAATCTATATTTAGTGTCTGAACGGAAACCCCTTAACAATTTGAAACGACGATTTTTAACAAGCAAAACTGATGATCACCATCATAGCTTCCCCATATCGCTGAATAGTCCCCATCGTCATAAAAATCAATAACATTACTCCATTTTCCCGGACGAACTGTGTTACCTGCTGGCATTTCTCCTTACTTGTCTTTTTGTTACCCCTAACGTCAAAATGAGCTGACACAAAAGCCGCTGAAATTTCAAATTTTACGAAAAATCGGCATCGCTTTTGTGGTCAGCTCCATTTTGACGTTATGCTTATACTCCCTCAAACGGGAAGCTATTAAAAACAATTTCAGTCATTTCATAAACTGTATCATAGTCATAACGTGGTCTGCCAAACTTTGGTTCCCAATAACGCCCGTGAGCTAACCAATGTCTGTATTTAAAAGCTCCTTTTAAGTCGCTTATTATTTGAGATGCACCATTTGCATTAGCTTTCCAAGTGTCAAAAATGTCTTCCTCCAGCGATGCTCTTAAATTTTTCTGTCTGTATATAGCTCTAAAATCTCTCGAAAGAGGGTCTTTCCTTTTCTTATAGTTGCGCTGAAGATAGTCAATTCTAAATGCTGCTTCTATTGCTGACAGTAAAGATAAGGATGATGTATGATTTAATTCGTCAATTCTAATTCTCAATTCACTAATCAAATCTTCGGCTGTATAGCCATCAAACCTTTTCTCGTAATCTTTCCACTTATGTGTGAAATATAGCTTTAAGGATGACTCAGAATCTGAATGATGAATGGAGATATCATCAAGCCCTAAATGATCGTTTGATAATGAGATTCTCTTAACCACCCACAACCTCCATTATAGCTTCAAGGAATGTGTCCTGTTCAAGATTTATATATTGGATTCTTGGAGGTGGTGTTGAAATTTTCCAATCCCACTCAATTACCATAGGTTTATCTTCTTTTTCAGGCGGTTTTTCACCCTCAATCCATATGTCGACCTTTGTTTTGGGTCCTGATGAGTTTTTATTAACCAGTACAAATTTAACTTTTCCATTTGCGCCTATTAAATCTACACGGCCTTTCGCACCAATAAGATTTGTTCCAATAGGTTCCAGCTTGACTTTGTGACTACCCAATTCAATATTAAGAGCCCGTGCTGAATAGCTGCCTATGTATTCTTCAAACATTTTTATTTCTGAGTAATTGTAGACGACCTTCCCGGCTGTCAAGTATTCTGCTAAGAAGTTTTCAATTTTATTGTAAAACTGTGATAGATACTCCAGCCACTCATCGCGTTTTACATTCCAATTAGTAGGCTTTTCAGCAGCTTTTACCTCTGCCTGCTTATTAATAAAATTATCGAAATCTTTTTTACTCATATTATTACATATCCTTTTTTTGTTGAATTTATTTTGCATAACGCCAAGTTCAGCGGCGGGCTTCTTCCGTCCGCTGCAACTGATGGTTAGATATAAGTTTTGGTCTTCAGTGGTTGTACAGTTTAAAACTCCCGTCAATCCAAACGATATAAAAAGTTACTCCGTCTCTGTATCCCAAGCACCTGCCGTTATGGAATCTGAAGCACAGGAAGAATTCGATATCGTCGCTGATCTGAGTGGGGACCGCAACATTGAGAGATTCTCTGGCGATCTTCTCAGGTCCGACACCTGTTCTGGGAGACATTTTCCAGATTCCCCATGTTAGTTGACTGACAAGATTCAGTTGCTTGATAAAGCCCGATAATTGTTCGGCATTACAAGACGCGACTCCATAATCTGTCCGAAGAAATCGGAAAGAAAAAACAGGATGTAGCGCATCCGGAGACCGCACCTCGCTCTTTGGCTCCTTGATATATTTGACGCTGCTGACTTTTTGTTTTTTTGACTTAGCCATTTTCAAGCTGGGTTATGAAATATTCCTTGAGTTTTGCGTGGGAAATCTCTCCGCCTTTTGGGGTATCTTTCCACGGTGGCTCTTCATGCGTCAAATCCCGAAGCTTCCACGCGGAAAATTGACCAAAAACAGTGAAAATATCATTCAGCAACTCTGTTTCGGACGATTCAAACTTTGATATATCAATATCTTCGGGAGCCGGGATTCCTGAGTTGCCATGTTTTTTGTATTCGTAATACACCTTTGCGACGACCGGTCCGTGAATCCATGCTAAAATGCGGTCATCGAACAAGGGGGTATCATGGAGAGCGATATGAAACCCCTGAGCATAGTATAACAGCTTTTGGAGTTTCATATTCGAAAGGCACTCCCCCGAATCCTCATCGGAAAGTTTGAGGAAATAATTGGCAATATCATACGCGCTTT